>JBGSXN010000075.1:0-6826 GCA_041751355.1 Pyrinomonadaceae bacterium | reverse complement strand
GACGATCGAGGTCGAGGGCACGGCTCCACTACAATCGGCCCCGGTAAACATCACCCTCGCCCCTTGGGAAACGCGTGTGCTGGACATCATGGGCGATCTTGTGGGAAACGGAAACGGGATTGTTAAGTCCAAAGGTGGTATATCGATCACGCATACCGGAGCACCGGGTGCGGTACTCGCTCGAATGTTCATCTCCAAACCGACCAAAGGTTATTCGGCGGCCAACAGTTTCATCGACCCCGGAACGACAGCTTCGCAGCGATGGCACGGCAATGGCCTTAGATTCAGAAATCTGGACGGTACCAAGCTCAGTCCGGTGCTGACGGTAAGAAATACCGCCGATCAGCTCTCAAGGGTGCGGGGTAGGATAATTTACACCCTGCCTGACGATTCGACCGGCACGATAGATCTTCCCCAGCAACCGGTCGCAGCGGGAGCGACACGGATAATTGATCTCGCGGCCTTCATCGAAACCGCAGATGTTCCCAGTGCCGTTACATACGGCGGGATAGAACTTGATTACGACACGCCGAATGGCACGGTCATCACTTCGGTACAGAGCATCAGCCAGAACGGTGACCACGTCTTCCAGGTGCCGATGTTTGATCCCGACAAAATTCCGTCAAGTGCGGGAGGTTTCCCCTGGAAGGCTGATGGAGATTTTACGACCGTTGTTTATATCAAGAACGAGACCGACACACCAAAGAAGTACATCGCCCATTTGCTTCATCCCGGTGGGCAATATTCCACGGATGAACAGATCATCAAACCGAATCAGACGATCGCGATAAATTTTAGAGAGCTAAGGGAAAGCCAAAAACCGGACGGAATGGGGAGGGTGATCCCGCTTGAAGCCGACAATGGACAGATTGCCTGGTCTGTTCGCGGTGCCGAGAACAAGGTGCTCAGCGGGCGAAGCGAACAGATCAGTTTGTCTGAAGGCGTCGCAAGTACCTATTCGTGCGCAAACTGCTGTCCGGACAGCTTTTATGACGCCAACATTGTGCCCGATTGGATCGAGCTCGACTTTGGGAGCAGCGGCTTAATGGCGCCGATGCAGACCGACATCACCTGCAATCAGACATTGCTAGGGCCATACATGATCGGGAGTGCAAACTGGGATTCGGATAATGTAAATGTCGTTACAGTCTCAGGCGGCAGTCTGTTTACCCAGGGAGTCGGAACAGCCACGATCTTCGCCACATGGGAAACCTGCCTCTATTCGTACCCCGACTGCACACCCACATGCGACGAAACGATGAAGAACAGTTCGGTGGCGGTCGTTCCAGTCGTCCAAATTGCCGATTTCCAGGTAGTACAAAAAGGAAGCAGTCGCAATATTTTCGTCGGCGTTTCCCCAACGAACAACACGCATCAAATCACGCTCAAAATAACTAAAACTAGTGGAACGGGGTCAGCGACGTTTGACAACGATACGGCCTCGAAAGTAATAACCCAGAGCGGGACTGTCGAAATTAAAGGTGTCACCGAGAGCAGCGCAAAGGATAACTTTATCCTCGAAGCTACGATCCCGACATCTAACGGTACCAATACGATAGCATCAAAAACTTTCAGCGTTGCCAAGGTAAAAATATCGGGAACCATCGGCAGTGGATCATCATCTGAAATTAGTGCTACGAAAAATACAATTGTTGGCGAACGCATCATATTGGAAGCCGAAATGGTTCCTTCAGGACTATCTATTTCAGGCCATTCTTGGACACTCCCAGGGAACGTTATGAAAGAATTTGTTGTGACGTCGACATCTGGAAGCGTTGCCCCTGTGTCGCCCTTAAACACGGCAAATGTTGACTTTGTTTGGTACGATGGAGGGGACAATCGTGAGGTAGAGTACCAGGGGACAGTAAACGGTTACGCTCTTTCGGGCAAGGCGATTTTTAACGTTGCCAGACCAACGGCCACGATAACGGCAACGTCGACCGCTCAAACTGCCGTTGATAGCGCGACTGGAGTTTATGAGATTCATCTCGGCGTACCAGGAAGTAATCCTGGAATTGCATTTACTCGAACTATCAACTCTCCATCGCCTTACTCATCGTTCAGTACTCAGTGGGTTCAACTGGTGGATTCTTTCAATTTTAGTTCTACAGATCGATCAACCGGAAATCCCATTCAATTCACTGGAATTACTGGACTAGACGAACAATATCCATACAGTACTTCAAATCCGACCGATTCTCCTGGTGTGATAGTGGCGAACTTTAAGACTAGTATGAGCCATAATGTTACATGGTCCATGTATCTGATGTATAAGCCCTCAGTGGGGCAGGACCAGAATGTCTTTGTACCATTAAGAAAGATAACTTGGAGTTGGGTATTTACAGCAACTGAGAGCAATGGCGTGTGGCTGGCAACAGCAACGAGCGAACCCCGAAACCAAAATCTTACAGATGCGGAAGCGTCAAATCTGCAATGGACATCCGTAATCCCATAAGGAGATCACAATGAAACTCAGAATACCAGTTTTCCTTACATTTTTTGTGGCTACCGGCTTGTTGGTGCTGATTGGCATTGGAAATTTACCTTTTGCAGCCGGTCAAGATGAGGCAGAATGCGGCGCGGAAGTCGAAGGTTTCAAGCTGTGCATCAAGACGGAAAAAAGCCGGTTCGCTGTGGGTGATGACATTACGGTTGTAATTACCCTGCAAAATTTGACAGATATAGACAAGCAGATTATCACTTCGAGCAAGGAACATAAGTTCGAGATTAATTGTGTTAGTGAGGCCACTGTGGAATGTCCGGACCTGCGGATAGCGTCTGTTTTCGAGAATTTCGTCTCTGCTAGGCAACAGGTTCTCATTCGGGCAAAAGATATTCTTCAAAAAAAGGAAGTAATAAGCAGCGAATATAACTTTTCTCAGCCCGGAACCTACGACCTCTCCTTGTCGCGACGGGTTCCCAGCAGCTCATCAGAAACCGGTTTTGTCGACATTACATCGAATAAGATCGTCATCGAAGTGAATGATCGATAGAATTATGGAAGTTTCGATTAAAACTTGGTTTCGTCAAAGAAAAGGTGTATTGCTATTCATCGCTATCTCAATTTCTCTAGGAGGGATTGTCCTTTTCGGCGTAACACTTGCTCAGGACAATCGGGTCATTTCTGAAGAAAAATGTGCTACGGATCAATTAGTGATTTGCACTCCGTTGTCGAAGATATCCGTTAAGAAAGGTAGCCCTATTGTTATAAGGTTTAAAATATCTAATCCAAAAGGTGGCGATATTTGGGTTACTAGGGATTTCCAAAGAAGCTATGTGTTCGACATACTAGGACCAGAAGGCTCGTTACCTACAAAAACCGAATCGGCGTTGCGTGCGAACTCGGGGTCAGGCCTACTTTATTACGATTCTTGAGGCCTCTTGCCGATATTGTTCCACTATTCGATTGACGATCGAAGCAAGTTTGTCGTTTGCCTGCACGGCAGCGGGCTGAGGCTGACAAATCTTGACGGATCGAAACTCGAACCGGTAATGACGGTCAGAAATACTGCCCCGGGCCTTACGAGGGTACAGGGCCGGATCATTTATACCAGGGCGGACGGTACGACAGGTACAGTCGAAATTCCCCAAAAGCCTATCGCCGCCGGAAAGACCCAGACCTTCAGCCTTGCAAACTTAGTCACCAACCTGCCCCCCGATGCTGCTTACGGCGGCATCGAGCTTGAATACGATACTCCGAAAGGTACGATCATCACCTCGGTACAGAGCGTAAGCAAAGACGGAGATCACGTTTTTCAGGTACCGATGTTCGACCCCGAAAAGATGCCCTCAAGCGCCGGCGGTTTTCCGTGGAAGGCTGATGGTGATTTCACGACAATCGTCTACATCAAGAACGAGACCGACACGCCGCGCAGGTATGCGGCCCATCTACTGCGTGCTGATGGACAATATTCCCTGGGCGAACAGATCGTCAAGCCTAACCAAACAATAGCAATCGATTTCAGAAGTCTGCGTGATAGCCAGACGCCAGACGGTATGGGTCGGCTTATCCCACTCGATGCAGAAACCGGACAGATCGCGTGGTCGGTCAAAGGAGGCGAAAACAAGGTCCTAAGCGGGCGAAGCGAACAGATCAGTTTGTCTGAAGGCGTCGCAAGTACTTATTCGTGCGCAAACTGCTGTCCGGACAGTTTTTATAACGCCAACATTGTGCCCGATTGGATCGAGCTCGATTTTGGGAGCGGCGGCTTTATGGCGCCGATGCAGACCGACATCACCTGCAATCAGACATTGTTAGGGCCATACACGGTCGGAGGTGCAAACTGGGATTCTGATAATGTAAATGTCGTTACGGTCTTGGGTGGCGAACTGTTTACCCAAGGAGTTGGAACAGCGACTATCTCCACCATATGGGAAACCTGCCTCTATTCATATTTCGACTGCATACCCGGATGCGAGGAAACGATAAAGTACAGTTCGGTGGCGGTGACTCCCCTTGTGGAAATTAATGGGCCAACTCAAGCAAACGACGGAAGCTCTGTCTTATTTTCCGCATTTGTAGGCGGAGCTACGCCTACAGGATATCAATGGAGTTTCACGACACCGAGCGGTGCGGGTAACGACCCGAATTTGAACTTTGGTACGCCGACAAGCGTGAGCACTTTTGCAACGGCCAAATGGTTTGCTTTGCCTAATCAGGAATGTCCACCGGATCCTAATAACACCACTGCCTATCGAAACAGCATCTATACAGTAAAACTTACGGTCACTTTCTCAAATCGGGGGCCGATCACAAAAGAAAAGTCGTTCACTGTAAACGTGCCGTGGGGCGAGGCCGGTAAAACTTTAGGGAATGTTTCCCCTGGTAACGGAGGACCTGAGATTGACCAGAATAGTTCAGGGATTTGGTATGTAGTTAGCTTGGGCACGTGGAATTTGACCACTAACCCTTCGGTTCATATGAACATACCGACTTCCAGTCAGTTTCATTCCAAAATGTTCGCTCATGAACAAATTCACGTTGGTCAGTGGGCGCAACCAAATGGACTTCTTGGGTCTAATTACTCAAATGCCGGACTCTTTTCGGCAATTCAGAATCTAACAGATTCCTCGAAAGACGGTCTGTTAGCGAAGATTTCGACAGCAGCCAACGATTACTTGAATACACAAGATGCAGTCGTACGAGGCTTGTGCAATCAAGCGGAAGGAGCTGCATATAATTCATCCGACAGCTTAGCCCCTCAATATCTATATCAGACATGCGGGCGGACTACTTTTTCGAACTGCCCGTGAGGTTTATGTATGAACAGAAAATCGATCTTTGCTAGCGTGATTCTTTGCTTCTGCGTCGCCTGCGTTTCCCCGGAAGCTGCCACGCAACAAGATGAGTCATTTACAATTTCACTGCCTCAAAACAGTCAAGTCGTCGAGGTGACCGACAAGGATGTCCCGCCTATTTTTAGCTTTCTGTTGGAAAGTGACCTTGTGGTAATTGCTACCGCAGGTAAACTGACAGCTATTGGATTAAAGGTCAAGAGGGTTCCTCTTGAGCCGTCCGATCGGATAGTTGACATGTCCGATTGGATGAAAGGCACCGTAAATTCCTTCCAGATCGAAGAGTTGTTATTCGCGAAAGATACTTTTCTGTCTTTTGAACTACTTAGTTCGAAGACACTGCGCACGTTTGAAACCTTCAGGCACTTTGAGGACAGGAAATACGGTTTTTTGGAGTATCATCGGTATCTATTATTCCTGAAAGAAATCCCGAAAGATGACGAGATATTTGCGAAGTTAGAGTTGGACTCAACCAAGACATTTTACCGAGCGTATGAAGGCGCAACAACGATCTTTCCTGGGCCGCGTGATCCAATCCATGGAACGTACAACGTGGGGCTGATCGATCTCAGCACCGGGAAACATTCAGAGCTTGTTGATACGATTAAACAGCTTTGTGAAGCGCTGAGTCCTGCAAGCAACAAGGAACGTATCGCGAACTTAAAGAGACTGATCAGGTCGTCCAACGAGGATCTTCGTAAAAATGCGGTATACGCAATTGGGTATTTGGAAGAATTAGAACGAGTCAATGCATTCCGAAAATAAAAGCGACGCGGGCGCGGCCTGTGGTATAAGGAACACTTGAATTAAGGATTGCACAGATTTACGCTTAGGATGGTCATCAAGTGTTCGAGTTGTTTCATACGCTAAAATGAAAAATGGGGTCGGTCCTGTGAAAATTGCGATTCTTCTTGTTTGATAAGCCTCGATGAGTTTTTCGGATCGCTGTTGGCCGGGTCGTGTGATCCTTTGTTTTTGTGACGGCAGAGGCGTAGCCGTTTCGCGGGTGATACGAATTGCAAAATCGCGACTGACCCCAAGTTTTCCCAAGCCAACTTCGCCCAACGCGATGCGAATTCCTCATAACCGATTCCGTCACGAAGCATGATGAATCAGTTAATGAGAAGCTCCCGGGCCGCTGCCCTTTTGCCTTGGGGCGGCCTATTGAGGCTTTGGAAGCAGGGGAGGTTTCGGCTATTAAGCCCTACTCGACAAAATCCACCTTAACCTCATTGGGAATGATGCCCGCCTTGTACCCCTCATCGAGCAGGCGTCTGACACCTTCGCGGCCACGGTCGCCGTAGTCGAGCGTGAGATCATTGACCCACATCGCGACAAACCGGTCTGCGAGTTCGGGCTGCATATCGCGGGCAAATTGAAGGGCGTACGCGAGGGCGTCTTCGCGGTTTTCCATCGAGTAGACGATGCTGTTGTGAAGATGCTTCGACACCTTTCGCATCAGATCAGGCCCGAGGTCGCGGCGGATCACATTCCCACCCATCGGCAGCGGCAGGCCGGTTTTTTCAAACCA
>JBGSXN010000074.1:0-11543 GCA_041751355.1 Pyrinomonadaceae bacterium | reverse complement strand
CGTTGGCCCGAGGAATAGCAGGACACCATCCGGGGCATAATGATTTTCCTTCAAAGGGCCCTTGTTTAACCGTAACCTCTCGGCCACGGCCCGGACGGCGTCCTTTTGTCCAATTACCCGGTTTGCCAGATCGGTTTCCATGGCGGAAAAACGATCCGACGTATCGCGGTAGATCATATCCTTAGGAATTCGCGATTCCTGTGAGATGACGTCGATAATATGTTCGGGCCTGACTATCATTTCAGCGGGCTCATTTATCTCGACTTTTACTGAAGCGGTGTCAAGCCAGCCGATCGCTTTGTCGGGTAAGTGAAGGTTGCGAATATATTTCGGCGACATCTCGAGTGCCGTATTTATCGCTTCGTCTGAAATGGTGACCGAATAATTCTTCTCCAGCCGCGGTCTCAGGCCAAGCAGTATCTCTTTGGTCTCGTCGATCGTCGGCTCATCGACCTTCACCAAGCGAAATCGTCGAGCGAGAGCTTCGTCTTCGCCGATATATTCCTTATATTCCGTTATTGTCGTCGCACCGATTATCCGCAGCTCGCCGCGGGCCAGGGCCGACTTGAACATATTTGCCGCGTCGCTCGTGGTGCCCAGTGCCGCTCCGGCGCCGATGATCGTGTGTGCCTCGTCAATGAAAAGGATTATATTGTCTTTTTCTTTAACCTCATCGATGATGCCCTTGATCCGCTCCTCGAACATTCCGCGAAGCATCGTGCCGGCAACAAGGCCGCCCATCTGCAGCTGCACTATGTGTGCATCCCTGAGTCTCACAGGCACTTTTTCGGGTTCGAGCTCGACCAGGCGAGCAAGACCTTCGACGACCGCGGTCTTTCCGACACCGGGTTCGCCGACAAGCATCGGCGAATTTGATCGCTCCCGATGCGAAAGGATCTCCATCATCTGCAGTATTTCGCGTTCGCGTCCAATGGTGGGCGGGATCTTGTCCTGCCGCGCAAGTTTATTTAGTGAAACCCCAAAATGACGCAAGAATGACGGCAGCTCATATTTCTGACGGGTACGTTCCTCTTCTTTCTCTCGCTTGCGGATCCGTGTACGGGCTGTCTGTGCAACCTCTTCTGACGGCACTCCGAGATTCTGAAGCACTTCGTTCAGGACACTTCTTTCGTCATTCGAAAGAACATAAAAGATGTCGCTCGCATCGATCACGCGCCGCCCCTGCGAACGTGCACGATCCATCGAGCGTTTGAACAGCTCGGTAGTTTCGGGGGCAATGCGAAAGCCCTTTCCGCTATGCTGCCGGCCGTCCTCCATCCGCTTTTCTATCAAAAGTTTGACCGACCTCGGATCGACCGAAAGGTCACGCATTGTCGCTGAAAAGAGGTCCTCCTCCTCAAACGAAATGGCGTGCAGAATGTGCTCGATCGAAACATAGTTTTGGTAACGCTTCTTCGATTCGCTGAGGGCCGTTTCCAAAATGCGCTGCCCGCTCTCACTGAATTTATCTTTGTATGCGTCTATATCTGCCATATTACTTATTGCGAACTGAAGCTTGGATGCGGTCAAGGCGGAAGATTATGTCCGGGAACTAGTATAACACTAGCCCACGGACGCTGAAAGAAATTTTACTGCCGCTTGCCGAGCCTATTCAGTCGCAGCCTCGGACGTAGATCGCCCAACCTGAACGCGAGCTGGTCTGAGAAGGCGTTTTCCAAACTTGTATCCTGACTGATACTCAGCAGTGATCTTTCCGTCCAGGTTCGCCTCAACCGGCGCCATATCAACCGCTTCGTGCAGTTCGGGATCAAAATCCGCACCGACCGACGCGACGGTTTCCACGCCGACACTATGCAGGGCTTTTTCGAATGACCTCGTAACCCCGATAACGCCTGTCCGCAAATTCTCGACCGACGGGTCCTGCTCGCTGGCTGAAACGGCGAGATGAAGGTTATCGAGAACCGGAAGCAGCGTCTGAAGAAATTTGAACTTATTTTCGCTGGCCCGATCCTCAAGCGATCGCCTCAATCTTTCTCGCATTTCGTAGGTCTCACGTTCGAGTGACGCCTTTGCTTCTTCAAATTTGGTCTGCACCCCGACGAGCTTAGCCTCAGCGGCCTCACGGCGTTCCCTCTCAGCTTTCAACAGGGATTCAAGTTCATTCTCCCGCTGCGATTTCACCGGTATTTTCTTTGGTTCCGGCGGATCCTCACGCACAAGCTCGCCATTTTCATTGAATCGGCGTTTATCGTTGACCGGTATCTGCGGCTCGCCTTCTTCGGCGTGCTCCTCTAACTGATGATCAAGTTCATTCATCTTTTTTCGTTTAAACATCTATAAGCATATTACGCCGTGAAGGCTGTCATTGAAAACTCGCTCGAAGGGCCGCTAATTCGTCGTCGCTTTTCCCTCGACCGAAACCGGAGCAAACTTCATTTCTCCGTTCTCAGCCGAAACTCGCACGGTTTGCCCCGCACCGACCTCGCCATTGAGCAGTTTGACAGCCAGTTGGTTCTGCACGAGCGACTGGATCGCACGCTTTAACGGACGTGCTCCATAGACCGGATCGTACCCTTCCTGCACGAGTAGATCTCTGGCCGATTCGTCGAGTTCGATCGCGATGCCGCGTTCCTCGAGATTTTTTCGAAGCTTTTCGAGCTGAACGTCGATTATCTGAGCGATCTGGCCCTTATCGAGCTGTTTGAAAACGACGATATCGTCGATACGGTTCAGGAATTCGGGTTTGAAATGATCGCGAAGGACCTTGAGCACCTCGGTGCGAATATCGCGATCGGCATGTGGATTTTCCGCCGCCGACTGGATCTCGCGTGAGCCCAGGTTTGAGGTCATAATTAGCACGGTGTTCTTAAAATCGACCACGCGCCCTTTCGAATCGGTCAATCGTCCGTCATCCAGGATCTGAAGCAAAACGTTAAACACGTCGGGATGCGCCTTTTCGATCTCGTCGAAAAGTACAACCGAATACGGCCGCCGACGCACCGCCTCGGTAAGCTGGCCGCCTTCGTCGTAACCAACATATCCCGGGGGAGCCCCGATCATGCGGGCGACGGCGTGCTTTTCCATATATTCCGACATATCGAGCCGAACCATCGCCTTTTCGTCGTCAAAGAGAAATTCGGCCAACGCCCTCGCCGTCTCAGTCTTTCCGACGCCGGTCGGGCCGAGAAAGACAAATGAACCAACGGGCCGGTTGGGGTCCTGTAGACCGGCACGAGCTCGTCTGACTGCATTAGCTACTGCCTCAAGAGCCTCGTCCTGGCCGATGACGCGTTTACGAAGATTTTCTTCCATCGCGATCAGCTTCTGCATCTCGCCCTCGAGCATCTTAGAGACCGGAACACCGGTCCATTTGGCTACGACCTCGGCGACGTCTTCTTCGTCGACCTCTTCTTTCAGGAAAACGCCGTCTTTCTGAAGTTCTCCCAGACGCTGCTGTTCGGTTTCGAGTGTCTTTTCGAGCTCAGGGATGCGACCATATTGCAGTTCGGCTGCCTTGTTCAGGTCGCCGCCCTGCCGCGCGCGATCAAGTTCGAGTCTCGCCTGTTCGAGCTGTTCCTTGACGGTCCGCATCTTTTCGATCTCTTCCTTCTCGGACTGCCATTTCGCCTTCATCGCGGAGGACTTCTCGTTGAGATCTGCGATTCGACGCTCGATATCGTCCAGCCTTTCCTTCGATTTCTGGTCCGTTTCTCGCGTCAATGCCTGGCGCTCGATCTCGAGCTGCAATATCTCACGCTCAAGCACATCGATCTCCTGCGGCAGCGAGTCGATCTCAATACGGATCCGCGATGCCGCTTCGTCTATAAGGTCGATCGCCTTGTCCGGCAAAAAGCGGTCTGTAATGTATCTGTTGGAAAGCGTCGCGGCGGCAACAATAGCCGCATCTTTGATCCTTACGCCATGATGAACTTCGTACTTTTCTTTAAGTCCGCGAAGGATCGCGATCGTGTCCTCGACATTAGGCTCGCCGATGTAAACCTGCTGGAACCGCCGTTCCAGGGCTTTATCTTTTTCGATATATTTTTGGTATTCGCCGAGGGTGGTCGCACCGACAGCTCGAAGCGTGCCGCGAGCCAAGGTCGGTTTGAGCATATTCGATGCATCGATGGCTCCCTCACTCGCACCAGCGCCTACCAGTGTGTGCAGTTCGTCAATAAAGAGAATGATCTGGCCCTCAGCCTTTTCGATCTCCTTTAATACGGCTTTCAGACGGTCCTCGAATTCGCCGCGGTATTTGGCTCCTGCAAGCATTGCTCCCAGATCGAGCGACACCAGCCGCTTATTTTTAAGGGTCTCAGGAACGTCGCCCGAGACGATCCGTTGTGCAAGCCCCTCGACAATTGCTGTCTTACCCACGCCGGGCTCGCCGATCAGTACCGGATTGTTCTTTGTGCGGCGGGAAAGGATCTGGATCGTCCGCCGTATCTCATCATCGCGGCCGATTACCGGGTCAAGCTTGCCCTTGCGGGCGAGATCTGTCAGGTCTTGAGCATATTTATCCAGCGCCTGAAAATTTTCTTCGGCGTTCTGATCGGTTATTTTCGACCCTCCGCGCATCTCGGTTATGACTTTTTCCAGGTCGTCGCGAGTAACCCCGTTCGAGCGAAGTATTCGTCCCGCGTCGCCCATCTTTTCCTCGGCGATCGCCAGAAGTAGGTGCTCGGTCGACAGATACTCGTCCTCCATCTTTTCAGCTTCTTTCTGCGCATCCTGAAAGATGGTATTTGTCCGCGAACTAAAATACTGTTGGCCTCCGGTCACTTGCGGAAACTTCTGAATAACCACCTCTAGTTCGGTTATGATCGTCTGCGCATTTGCTCCGATCTTTCCAAAAATTGGTTTGACCACACCCTCCTTTTGTTCAAGCATAGTGGCCAGCAAATGCTCGGGCTCAACCTGTTGGTGCTGGTTCTTTTCGGCAAGGCCGACGGCCTCTTGCACGGCTTCCTGACCGCGGATCGTAAATCTGTCGAATCTCATATTGTTATTGTAAATGATGAACGGTGAAGGGCGAATGTCGGCCATTCACCATTCACCGCTTGTCTATCTACCCTCAAAATATTAGGCACCAGCCGTTTTCGACTGATCTACCGCCTCGATCGTTTTCGGCTCGGCGTTGCCGCCTGTTATCTCGATCTTTCGGGCCTTGGTCTCTTCGCGTTTAGGCAGGCTGACACGCAAAATGCCGTTGTTAAATTCGGCAGTCGCACCGTCGGCAGTTACCGTCTGCGGCAGAGTAAAGGACCGGGTAAATTCCCCGTAAGAGCGTTCTACACGGTGATAATTATCGCCCTCAGCTTTCTTTTCAAATCGTCGTTCGCCTTTCAGCGAGATAACATTGTTCTCGAACGAGAGCTCGAAATCTTCTCGGTTCATACCCGGCAATTCGGCTTCGAGCACCAGACTGTCTTTATTCTCGAAGATATCTACCCTCGGGCTCCACGCTCCATTGAGCATCTCTTCCCGGTTTAAGGTCGGATTGCTGCCCGCAAATAGACGAGTCATCTCGTCCTGTAAACTACGTAATTCGCGAAAGGGGTCATATTTGACTACGTTCATGATCATTTCCTCCAAAATTTGAGTAATGACTAATTACTTAGTCCATCAGCATAATAAAATATGAGTGTGGTGTTGTCAAGTGGCTCGTGAGAAATTTTTTAGACGGCATTTTACCCCTATTCAGGTGACACTGGCCGATTTCTCAGTTATATTTGTCGGTGCCTCAGTCCTACAACACAAAATATGCGGTCGAGTTGTAAATGAAGATATTTCGCGAAGTTCTCTGGCCCCTGGTGGCCGTATTTGCGGCTTTCGTCGTTGGCGGGATAATTGTTCTGCTCATCGGAGACAATCCCTTTCAGACCTATTATCAACTGATCGGCAATTCCTTCGGCTCACTCAATGACATCGGTTACACGCTTTTCATCGCTACGCCGCTGATCTTTACCGGGCTCGCCGTTGCAGTGGCGTTTCGCTGCGGATTATTAAATATAGGTGCCGAGGGTCAACTTTATGTAGCTGCATTCGCAACCGCGTGGGTCGGCATCAAGTTTGGCGGAGCCATGGTCAATATCTTCGGAAAGGAAGAAAACTGGTCATGGTACAGCTTGCCTGCCGTGCTACTTGTGTTGCTGTGCATGATCACAGCCGTCGTCGCGGGCGGCATTTGGGGAGCCATACCCGGAATTCTAAAGGCAAAATTCGGTTCGCATGAGGTGATCAACACCATCATGCTGAATTTCGTTGCGATCGCTCTAGTCAGTTACTTCACACAGTATTTTTATAAGATCCCCGGCGATCCAATCCTGCAAACCGCTGAGATCGGGCAAAACGCACAAATCCCACGTATCAGCCAGTATATTCCGGGAATGCCGGATTTTGTTCCGCTGAGTGTGGCGTTTTTGCTCGCAATACTGATGTGTATCCTCGTCTACATTTTTCTTTGGAAGACCAAGTGGGGCTATGAACTGCGGGCAGTCGGTGAAAATCCGACTGCAGCCGAATACGGAGGCATCTCTCCGAAAAAGCAGATCATTATTGCAATGACGATTTCCGGCGGGCTGGCGGGAATGGTCGCGATCGGGGAGGTTCTGGGTTATCGCTATCGATATTACGATGGATTTTCCGACGGCTGGGGATTTTTGGGGATCGCGGTTGCATTGCTCGGCCGCAACCACCCGCTCGGCATTTTCGTCGCCGCGATATTTTTTGCGGTGCTTAAACGCGGTGAGATCTTTGTCGATATCGAAACAAAATACGTTTCAAAGGATCTGGTCGAGGTGCTGCAGGCGATCATAATAATTTTCGTTGCGTCCCTTCAGAGGTTTACGAGGAGATAAGATGAGCGAATTACTGACACCGACATTTTTACTCATCCTGCTCTTTTCGACGATCCGGCTGGCCACCCCGCTGATATTTGCCGCACTCGGCGGAATGTTCTCAGAGCGTGCAGGCGTGATCAACATTGCACTCGAGGGCCTGATGCTGGCGGGTGCATTCACCGCGGCGGTCGTAACTTACGAGCTGAGCAATCCTTATCTTGGATTCTTGAGTGGAATGGTAGTTGGGGCACTCGTCGCGCTCGTTTTCGCTGTAGCGGTTATCAAGTTTGAAGCAGATCAGGTGGTCACCGGATTTGCGATAAGTTTGCTGATGCTCGGGCTGCCGGCAGTGATCAGCAGCCGTCTGTACGATTCTGCCGGTTCTACCGAGCAGATCGCACAGCAGTTTCTGCTGCCCGACTATTTTAATCGTGTATCCCTTGCTTCAATAGTCGCGATCATCCTGGTTCCCATTTGCTGGTACGTGCTTTACAAGACCCCCTTCGGGCTGCGCATCCGCGCAGTCGGCGAGAATCCCGGAGCCGCTGACGCCGCGGGCGTAAATGTGATCAAGCTCAGGTACGTTGCCGTCATACTCTCTGGAGTCCTGGCCGGGGCCGGCGGAGCGTACCTCTCGATCGGTCAGTCATCGCTTTTCACCCGCGGAATGACCGCCGGCCGTGGATACATTGCTCTCGCTGCCCTGATCCTCGCAAAGTGGCGACCGGGCTGGGTGCTTTTTGCCTGCCTGTTTTTCGGCTTTACCGAGGCCCTCGCGATCCAAATGCAGGGCGTGGTCAAGATGCCCTCGGGCGAGGACGTTCCGGTGCAATTCATCCAGATGATCCCTTACGTGCTGACGATAATAGTCCTTGCCGGTTTTATCGGCCTCTCGCGTGCTCCGAAGGCGTTGGGTATTCCCTACAGAAAAGAAAATTAACCGTTGCCGCAAACGCAGGCAGTGCGCTGATTAATTATCTGCGCCCGTCTGTGCTAATCTGAGTTTCCACTTTTTATGAGTTACGAACAGGCATCTGCGGCTGCCGAACACATTCGATCAGAGTATGCTGACCCGATCAGTACGGCCGTGGTTCTCGGCAGCGGACTCGGGGCTTTTGCCGATAAATTAGAGAACGCGGTGAAGATCCCTTATGCCGAGATCCCGGGATTTGCACGTTCAACTGTTGAGGGACATGCGGACCAGCTGGTTATTGGCGAAATTGACGGTGAAACAATAGCCGTCCAGCAAGGCCGTTTTCATTATTATGAAGGCTATGAAATGGACCAGGTGACGCTGCCGGTCCGGGCCTTTGGGTTGATGGGTGTAAAGAATCTCATCCTCACAAATGCGGCCGGAAGCCTTAACACCGACATGCCACCCGGCAGCCTTATGCTGATCTCCGACCATCTTAATTGCCTCGGTGTTAATCCACTGCGCGGAGCGAATGACAGCCGCTTCGGACCCCGATTCCCGGACATGAGCGAGGTTTATGACCGTGAATTCCAGCAGATCGCTCATGCCCATGCTACAAATATCGCACAGGAAAGATTCGATCAGGGCCTCGATAAAGATTTAACTGAGTTTATGCATCGGGGCACGTATTGCGCTCTTTCCGGGCCGACATACGAAACCCCCGCAGAGATCCGGATGTACCGGATACTCGGCGCCGATGCCGTTGGCATGTCGACGGTACCCGAAGCGATCGCCGCCCGGCATCAGGGGACGCGTGTTCTCGGTATATCGTGCATCACAAATTTCGCCGCCGGAATGAATGATGAAGTTATAAACCATGAAGAAGTGATGGAAACCGGACAGAGGGTTGCCGAAGTTTTTGGAGAGTTGCTAAAACGCACTATTTTGCAGAT
Organism: Pyrinomonadaceae bacterium; assembly: GCA_041751355.1. GTDB lineage: Bacteria > Acidobacteriota > Blastocatellia > Pyrinomonadales > Pyrinomonadaceae > OLB17. The sequence goes on along the minus strand of JBGSXN010000074.1, from coordinate 2,874 downwards.
AGGCTAGCATCGTTTTTTTATATGATAATTGGAATTTGCGGCGGTACAGGTTCAGGAAAAACCACGATCGCCCGTGAAATTGTCGAGGCTGTCGGCCGGCAGAATGTCGTGCTGATCGAGCAGGATTCGTATTATCGAAATTTGTCTGACATGCCGCTGGATGAGCGTCACCAGGCAAACTTTGATCATCCGGATTCGATCGACAGTGACATGCTCGTTAATCACATAATGCGGCTCAAGCAAGGCCTAATTGTCGAGATGCCGCTTTATGATTTCAAAACTCATACGCGAAGCGATCGGATCGAGATCATCGAACCAAAGCCGGTCGTCATAGTCGAGGGCATACTGATATTTGCCGAGCCGCGGGTACTGGACCTGCTGGATGTGAGGGTCTATGTCGACACGCCGGATGATGTTCGGTTGATGCGTCGGCTAAAACGCGATTTTGACGAACGCGGGCGTTCGTTTGAGCGCACGCTCGATCAATATGCCCGAACGATCCGGCCGATGCATTCCGAGTTTGTCGAACCGTCCAAACGTCACGCCGACATCATCATCCCCGAAGGAGCACAGATGGGCGTCAGCGTAAAATTCCTGTGCGGTATGGTGCGTGAGAAACTAAAAGAAGAGCAAGCTGTCGAGATATAATGGAAGAACACACCGACCAGGAGTTGATTGACGCGGCCCGTGAAGCACGCGAAAACGCCTATGCGCCGTACTCGAATTTTAAAGTTGGTGCTGCCGTCGAGGCGGATGACGGCCAAATATATATTGGCTGCAACGTCGAATCGGCGAGCTACGGCCTCACGGTTTGTGCGGAACGCGTTGCCATCTGGAAAGGCATATCGCGTGGTGAAAAACACTTCAAGCGAATCGCCGTCGTGGTCGATACCGAGGAACTCACCCCGCCGTGCGGTGTCTGCCGCCAGATAATCTGGGAATTCTGCGGTGATGTGCCCGTGATTCTAAGCAATCTCCAGGGAAAGACTGAAACGGTTTCGGCGGGCGAACTCTTACCCCGGGCTTTTGATTCTAAGTTTTTGAAATGAGCAAGGTCGAGTATATTTCTACGATGAATAAGATGAAAATCCTCCTCTCGGTTCTCCTCCTTTTGTCATTTTCAAATTCAAGCGTCGGGCAGACAACGGGTAGTCGGTCGCGTGTCCCTGATGTCGATTTGTTGATCGTCGGCGGCACTGTCGTCACGATGAACGCTAAGCGGGAGGTCATCGAGAATGGAGCGGTCGGGATCAGGGGCGATGCGATCGTTATGGTCGGAACGCGGGCCGAGGCTGCTCGTAGGGTGCGAGCCCGACGTACGATCAACGCTACGGGGAAGGTCGTAATTCCGGGTCTTATAAATACTCACACACATATTCCGATGGTGCTGTTTCGCGGGATATCGGACGATCTAGACCTTAACGATTGGCTGACAAAATTCATATTTCCTGCCGAGGCGAAGAATGTTACCGAAGATTTTGTCCGTGCCGGATCGCGTTTGGGGCTGGCCGAGATGATCCGCGGGGGCACGACCACCTACGCGGACATGTATTATTTCGAAGATGCCATCGCCGAGGAAACCAAAAAGGCGGGTGTCCGCGGCGTGCTTGGCGAAACGATCATCCAATTTCCCGTACCCGACAACAAGACGCCTGACGATGCTATCGCCTATACCGAGCGGTTTTTGAACAAATGGCAGAACGATCCGCTGATCGTGGCGGCAGCTGCACCGCATGCTCCGTATACAGTTTCAACGGCTCATCTCAAGGCCATTCGCGCTCAGTCCGACCGGTTTAATTCGCCGGTCCTGATCCATGTGGCCGAAACGCAAAAGGAACGGGATGACATTCTCGCCCAGTATGGCAAAACGCCGGTCGCTTACCTCGACAGCATCGGGTTTTTGTCGGACCGGACTGTTGCCGCGCACAGCGTATGGCTGACACCGGAAGAGATCGATATTTACCGCTCGCGCGGCGTCGGATCTGCGCATTGTCCGACGTCGAATATGAAGCTTGCCTCGGGCGTATCGCCGGTTCCCGCGATGCTGTCGAAGGACGTGGCTGTGGGCCTCGGCACCGACGGTGCTGCTTCGAACAACGATCTGAACATGTGGGAAGAGATGGACCTCGCAGCAAAGCTTCATAAATTGATCTCTAATGACCCCAAGACGCTGCCGGCCGAGCAGGCCTTTGAGATGGCAACGATCCGCGGGGCTCGTGCTTTGAATCTCGACAAACTTATCGGTTCTCTCGAGATCGGAAAGCGTGCCGATCTCGCCATCGTCGATTTTGACGGTCTTCACCAGACACCCTTTTATAACGTCTATTCTCACCTCGTTTACGCTACAAAAGCGTCGGATGTCCGCACAGTTATCATCAACGGCCGCGTGGTCATGCGGGACCGGAATTTGCTCACCCTAAATGAAAATGTTATAAAGAAAGACGCAAACGCATACCGCGAAAAAATCATCAAGAGTTTAGGACAATGATTGGCGGGCCACCACAAACAGGCCCGCTTTGATGATTTTGCAAGGCGATCGAAAGATCGGGACGGGTCGTATAAGTGAGCCTTCATTGGGGTTTTTCGCTTGACCTTTACGGAAAATATGAGTCAGCAGGAGGACTATAAATGCCGTTAAATGTCAGAAGGTTTAACACTTCGGTTTTACTGGTTTTACTAAGTTTTGTTATTTTCGCCGGGGCACAGACAGTGCCGCCCGCAGCGTCCGCTAGCGCCGCATTCGTGCCTCAGGCACCCGCAACGTCAGGCGACGTAATGCGTGATCGCATTACAAAGACAAAGGCGTATATCGCGGTTCGCAATTACAACGCAGCCATCTTCGAGCTCGAGAATTTACGGCGTGAGACTTCCGAT
>JBGSXN010000073.1:0-12201 GCA_041751355.1 Pyrinomonadaceae bacterium | reverse complement strand
ATTCACGCGGAGGCGGGAAGACTCTTTCTTCGTTCAGGATCGATTCAATCGCAATAGGCTCAGGCATACCACCAAAGTATAAGTCACACCGCTCACAACCAAAAACAGCACACGTCAATGCCGCCGAATATAATCCAACGGTGCCGTTTTGGAACCGTCAGCATAATGTGTAAAATCGCCCCAGCAATTAACCCCGCAAATATGCCGCTTATCGAAATGCGAAATATCGTCAAGGAGTTCCCGGGCGTCCGGGCCCTCGATGGGGTGAGCATGACACTTGAGGCCGGCGAGCTACACGCTCTTGTCGGTGAGAACGGAGCCGGAAAATCGACGTTGATGAAGGTCCTTTCGGGCGTTTATCCACATGGGACGTTCGAGGGTGAGCTCCTTATCGACGGCCAGTCGGTGAACTTCGGCGGCATACGCGATTCCGAGGGCGCGGGAATCGCGATGATCTTTCAGGAGCTGTCGCTGATAAAGGAAATGACCGTTGGTGAGAATATTTTTCTCGGGAATGAACCGTCGAGCCTCGGCGTTATCGACTGGTCCAGGCTTTATCACACTGCTTCAAATCTGCTCAGCGAACTCCATTTGCCGATCGACCCCCGCGTCAAGGCGGGTACGCTCGGCATTGGCCAGCAACAGTTGATCGAGATCGCCAAGGCGCTTTCGCAGAATGCCCGAATACTAGTGCTCGACGAGCCCACAGCGGCGCTGACAGAGTCTGAGGTCGAAACGCTTTTTGGAATTCTAAAGAAACTCCGCCAACGCGGCGTCGGCTTGATCTACATCTCGCACAAACTTGACGAGGTTTTCCGAATGGCCGACCGGATCACGGTGCTGCGTGACGGGAAAACGGTGGCCACGACCCCGGCCAGCGAAACAAACAAAGACCGAGTGATCTCGGCAATGGTAGGACGCGATGTCCGTGACATCTTTCCTGAGTCCGAGCACGAGCTGGGTGAGATCGCGATGAGTGTCCGTAATGCGACGGCATTTTCTTCTGACGCCCCTGACAAAAAAGTCGTCGATGATGTGACCTTCTCAGTAAGAAAAGGCGAGGTCCTGGGAATTGCGGGATTGATGGGTGCCGGACGATCCGAGCTGCTTATGACCATCTTTGGAGCTTGGCCGGGCAGGCACTCGCGACTGGTCGAGATCGATGGCAGAGAAGTATTAATATCTTCTCCCGCAGATGCGATCCGGGAAGGCATCGGTTTTGTTACGGAGGACCGCAAACGGTACGGCGTTATCCTTGAGCAAACGGTCCTCGATAATATGACACTTGCAGGGTTAAAAACGCTTTCGGGGCGTTTTGTTACAAACCGCACTCGAGAAGCGATAGCCGTGGGAGGTCCAATGCGAGTGCTTCGAATAAAGGCCGATTCGCCGCTAACGATTACCGGGACCCTCTCTGGAGGTAATCAGCAAAAAGTGGTGCTCGGTAAATGGCTGCTTACCAACCCCAAGGTGTTATTCCTTGATGAACCGACCCGAGGCATCGATGTAGGGGCCAAGCAGGAGATATATGCCGAGATCAATAAGCTGGCTAAGACCGGACTCGCTATCGTACTTGTCTCGAGCGAATTGCCCGAGGTCCTCGGCCTTGCAGACCGCGTGCTCGTCCTACACGAAGGGCGTGTAACAGGAGAATTTACCCGTGACCAGGCAACGCCTGAGAAAGTGATGGCTGCCGCGACCGGGCAGAGCAGAGTTATTAATGACAATTATAGTCCAACGATCTAATGACAAAAATTAAATTAAGTACCTCCGCACTCAGGGCATACGTCATGATCGTAGTCGTCGGCCTGATATGGGGATATTTCCATTGGTCAACGGATTCGATCTTTCTCACCCCGCGCAACCTTTCCAATTTAATGACTCAGATGTCGGTCACGGCCATCATTGCCGTGGGAATGCTGATGGTTATTGTCTCGGGCAATATAGACCTGTCAGTTGGCTCTCTCTTGGGATTTGCGGGGGGAATATCGGCTTATGTCATCACGGTGCTTGGGTTTGGCCTGCCCGCGTCGATCGGTGCGGCGATCGCTGTCGGGGTTGTTATCGGCGGCTTTCACGGTGTGCTTACCGCATATCTAAGCATTCCCGCATTTATAGTGACTCTGGGCGGCCTGCTCGCCTGGCGAGGTGCGGTTAAGTGGCTGTTGGGCGGCAATACCATTCCGATCTCAGACAGCACTTTCAAAGTCTTGGGGAACGGCTATTTACCTCTTAGTTTAGGCTGGATACTGGCTGCGGCTGCGATCATTTTTCTGCTGGTAATGGCCTATCGCCGGGCGCGGTCCGTAAAAGAATATGGCCTCGGGGAAGCAAACTACGGCGCTGAGTTGATCAAAATGATCGTGCCCATCGGCGGTGTGGTCGTTTTTATCCTGGTGATGAATGCCTATCAGGGCGTGCCGGTTCCCGTATTGATATTGCTGGCGGTCGCTCTGCTCGGAGGTTTTCTCACCAGCTCCACCACCTTCGGCCGTTACCTGTATGCCATTGGGGGAAATGCCGATGCCGCGCGCCTGTCCGGCATCAATAACCGACGCAATATTGTCGCCGTCTTTGCACTGCTGGGTGCCCTAACTGGTGTTGCGGCCCTTATCTTCACCGCCCGCGTCGGCAGTGCTGCACCCGATGCCGGTGTTCTCAAGGAACTCGATGCCATCGCAGCCTGTGTGATTGGCGGCGCATCCCTCATGGGCGGCCGCGGCACGATTTTCGGAGCATGCCTCGGAGCCCTCATTATGGCCAGCCTGGACAATGGAATGTCCCTCATGAACGTCCGCGATTTCATGCAGGACATCATCAAGGGCTCGATACTTGTGGCTGCGGTGGGGCTTGATATGATGGGGAGGAAGCAGGGGTAGCCTCGTTACAAATTTTTTTGATTCTTGAGTTTCTATTGGTAGAATGGCGGTGTTTAGGAGATTGAGAATATGAGCGCTACGTTAACGATCGATTTGCCAGTCGAAGTTAGGGCTACGCTTGATGAAGCTGCCCGAGAAGAAGGGATTTCTGAGAATGAGTATGCTGCGAAAGCATTGCAGGATTATCTCTTTCTGAGGCGATTTCGGTCGTTGCGGGAAAGGATGAATGCAGCTTCAGACAAGTCTTACACTGACGAAGAGGTCTTTAAACTCGTTTCGTGAGAATAGTTTTTGACACGAACGTATTGATAGCCGCCCTCATCTCTCGCGGGTTTTGCCATGAATTGTTCGAACACTGCGTTTTGACCCACACGCTGGTCACTTCCGATTTTATTCTCGACGAAGTTAGAGAAAAATTAGTCGCTAAATTCAAATATTCGGTCGATATCGCAGGCGAGGCCAGGGCTTTGTTACTTACCCGCATGCAACTCGTTGTTCCCGAGCAACTGGTGTCACCGGTTAGCCGGGATTTCGACGACGACAATATCCTCGCTACCGCTTTAACAGGGCAATGCGATTTCATAATCACCGGCGACGGAGATTTGCTTGTAATTAAGGAATTCAAATCAATAAAGATAGTCAGCCCACGCCAGTTTTTGGACAATGAAGAGTTTAGGTAATTTGAGTGCGACCGCTTTATGAAAACACCCTGTCTAATTCTGCTAGTAACGTGTTTTCTGCCCGTAATCTATTTCGGGCAAGAGCCATCCAACGGTATCCCAACAATTCGTCTGGAGAAGAATAGATTTGCGATTTGCAATATTACGCAGTAATTGGTTTGATTCTCGGCGCGAGGGTTCTGTGCCTAACCCCCGATAAAGCTCATCGTCCTCGCCGGCTGCACGAATTCCGCGTCATTTATGTAATGACGTGGTTCTTTCTTCAAAACCGCATCTTCGATGAAATTCACGATCTCGCTTCGAGTGGCTGCGCCGCGTACGCAATCACGCAGATTATATTCAACGGTCGAGAAAAGGCAGGTCCGGATCTGCCCGTCTGCTGTTAGGCGAATGCGAGAGCATTGGCCGCAGAACATCTCGGTCACGGGTGCGATAATGCCGATCTCGCCTGGTGCTCCGTCGGCGAAAGCGTACTTCCACGAAGTTCCGCTGCCGCGGGTCGTATCCTTTAATCTCAAGGGGAAAGCTGCCGCTATGGCATCTCGGATCTCCTTGCCTGAAACAACCATTTCCCGGCTCCATCCGTGGCCGGAATCCAGAGGCATAAACTCGATAAACCGCATGCTGACGTCTTGCTCGCGGGCAAAACGGGCAAAATCCGGCAACTCGTCCTCATTGCGTCCTCGAATGATAACGGCATTTATTTTGACCGGTTCGAAGCCGAGTTTCTTTGCTGTCTTAACGGCGTCGAGCACTTTTGATAATGCATCCACACCGGTTATATCAGTGAATCGATCCCGATCGAGACTATCCAGGCTTATTGTAATGCGATCGAGCCCTGCTTCCTTTAATGCCTCTGCGTGACGGGGAAGATCAAATCCGTTCGTCGTCAGAGCAAGATCTTTGAGTCGGGGCTTTAGTCGATGAAGTTCGGCAACCAGTTTGGGAACGTCCTTTCTGATCAACGGTTCGCCGCCGGTCAGCCTGATCTTCTCGATCCCGAGCGAAACGAAAATGTCCGACAGATAGATGATCTCCTCAAAGGTCAGTATCGTGTCCTTTCGAGCCATCGCCGGCTCGCCGTTTGGCAGGCAATAAAAACATCGAAAATTACACCTGTCGGTCAGCGATATTCGCAGGTCTTGGATCGTCCGGTTGTAAGCGTCGCGTAGGGGCATCCTGACCTAATCATACATTAATCGTGAGAAAGACGATGACCGAGGCCTGCGTGAACTTAAACTGCCATAAATGGCGACACGGAGGTCTAGGTCATTTTCTTCAAAGAAGCAGCGTTTCGTTTTAATCCGGGGAGTTTGGCCCGCTTGATCGCACTTTGCCGAAAGCGCTCAGCATAACTTTCTGGTGTCCATGACAAAACCGCGTCAAGCTCGAGAGATGTCTCGCCTTTCCTTGGTTCGAATCGAGTTTCTGACGTGGGCACTTCAAACCGATTCCACGGACAGACGTCCTGGCAGATATCACAGCCATATATCCAACCTTGCATATTTGCCTCGATCTCGGGCGGAAGCTCGTCGGATCGCAGCTCGATCGTCGCATACGAAATGCACTTTCGAGAATCCACCACATAGGGTTCGACAATGGCGTCTGTGGGACATGCGTCGATGCACGCGGTGCATGTGCCGCAATGGTCGTCGACCACTTCGCTATCGTAATCGAGTTCGATATTCAGAATGATCGAACCGATAAATACCCACGAGCCGATCTCTTTGGTGATCAGGTTCGAGTGTTTACCTATCCATCCTAGGCCGGAGCGCACCGCCCAGGCCTTATCCATCATCGGCGCGGTATCTACACAGATCCTGCCGTCGACGTCGGGCCTGATTGATTTGAGAAACGCCAGCAGGTCATTAAGCTTTTCACGGACAACTTCGTGGTAATCGTCGCCCCAGGCATAACGAGAGATTTTGCCTTCGCCAGCCGAATTTCCATGCCGGTGCGGCGTGTTGTAGTTCAAGGCGGCAACGACGACGGTTCGTGCTGATGGGAATAAAAGCCGCGGATCGGTTCGCATTTCCGGATCTCGCTCCATCCAAGCCATTTCACCATGAAACCCTCGACCGAGCCATTCCTTGAGCCTCGCCGCTTCGGCGTCGAGCGGTACCGCCGGGACAATGCCGATCTTGTGGAATCCGACCTCAAGGGCCTTTTCCTTCAATTTTTCGGCGAGTGACACCATATCTCAATTATCCATATAATCGCCGCCAAGGCACGAAAAAGGCCGGATGGTTCGCCCCACCCGGCCGGTTAATGCTATCGGTAACGCAGCTTAGAAGTTCAGCTTCATCCCAAACTGGAACTGCCGCGGGTCAAACGCAGAGGTCGGCTGGCTGTAATACTTGTTACCGTTTTTCCTTTGACCAAACGCGTTCACGACCTGATAGAACGGGTTTCCTGCCGCTTCGTTGAAACGGTTAAAGAGGTTAAAGCCCTCGACGATAATATCCAGGCCCATTCGTTCACCAAGTGCGATCCGCTTTGTAAGACGAGCATCGACCGAAAAGTAATTATGGGTGATTCCCATATTGCGTCCAAGATTGCCGCTCAACGGAAACACGCCCTGGAAGCAATCGACATCGACTCCCGTGGCGCATAGCGTGCCGTCAGCTCGGACCGAAGGACGCTCATTGGTACTCTGGAAGTCGCCATTCGCATCGCCGACGGCCAGTATATTGAAGGGCCTGCCCGAGCTGAATTCGATGATCGGCGAGAACGTAAATCCATGCATAAAGCGTCTGAACCCGCCCTCTGATCTCCATCCCGCCGGAGCGCCGAGGACACCGCTGAATACAAATCGGTGACGCTGGTCAAAGAGTGAATCCGATCTCTCGGCACGGAAGTTAAGGTTGTCCTGCGGCTTCAGCAGCGTCTGCAGATCCGATGAATCGTCGATAGAATGTGACCACGTATATGACGCGAGAAACTGCATACTGTCAGAAAACCGCTTTTTAACCTCGAGGTTCATCGCGTTGTACGACGAGTTGCCGTCGGACATCTGCGCATTTACGTCAGCGTATGGGTTGATCGGACCCGGAGCACGGAGCGTTCCCGTCAGGAGCGAATCGAACGTAGCCTTATTCAGTCCTGTAAGGGCCCGTACAAAAAAGTAGTTTGGGCCAAGCTTGCGGAAAAAGTTAGCTGCGATCGGGCTAACTATTCTCTGTCCCGTCGTGTTGTTTACCGCTATAAAGCCAGGAACCACTACCGTGTACAGTGCATTACTAGCCGTTGGAAGCGAGAAGAAAGCGGCTTCGCTAAGGTTTCGCGGAGCACGTCCGGTCGGGCCGCAGGCTACCGGGCCGCACGCCACCGGGTTGTTGGCGGTAAACCGCCGGAAGTTATCAACCAACGCCTGGCTGTTTACAGGATTAACGTCCTGCGGATGACCGAGGTGTTTGGCGTTCACCATGATATAGCTGGCCGAGATCGAGGTGTTCCTGCCGATCATCCTCTCAACAGAGAGATTGGCCTGAATCGCGTCGGGATACTCAAAATCCTTGGATACGTGCAGGGTGAACGGCAGGATCGGGCCGAACCCTGTAAAGTTGCTCGAATCGAATCGCATGCGTCCGTACTGATAGATCGCCGTCGGAGCGATCGCCTGTGTGACGGCTGCCCCGCATATCGCCGGGTTTGAACCTTGTACGCCGCAAACAGTTCCATGGAACACCTGAAAAGCGTTCAAAAGTCCGGTCGGAGAAGGCCCACCGATCGGCAGCAAGGTCGCCTGCTGCTGCTGTGAACCGTCGGCGATATTCGAGTTGAACGATACCGCCAGTAAAGGATGGTCAAAGAACCGTCCGATAGCTCCTCTTATGACTGTCTTTCCATTACCGCCTAGGTCCCAGGCAAAGCCGAGCCGAGGAGCGATGTTATCGTTGTCGCGGGGAAAGCCCTGCGTCACATTCAAAGCGTCCTGAGCTGTTTGGATATCGGCTGCCGTCAAAGTGATCCCCGTTAGAGGATCGGTGAACGGCGACGGAGCGAATTGCTCTGTGAATTCATAGTCGTAACGGACGCCGAAGTTGACAGTAAGGCGGCGAGTTATTTTCCAGGTGTCCTGTGCAAAAAAGGCGATCGGCTTATTCTTCAGCGTACTTCTCGGATCGCCGAATCCCTGAATAAAGACGCTCGGGAATCCTAGTCCATAAGCTTGTATGGGGGTAAACGCTGGGCCCGTACAAGGAACCGTCGTGGCCCCTCCTGGGATCAAGCCGCTACAGGCCTGTTGGCTGAAATTGAAAAGGGCTGGGAAATTGAGTTCAAAGGTAGCCTCGCCGCGTATCCAGTTGAAATCGGCACCGAACTTCATGGTGTGGTTTCCTTTCACCCAGCTAAGATTGTTGCGTACCTGCGTACGCGTTTCAACACGATTTACCGGCGAGAACGGGTTTGATCCGATGAATCCGGTGCCTGCGATCTGAAGTGCAACGCTCGGGACCTGTGAATCGAATTTTGCCTGTCGGCTGCCATAGTTGAAATAAAGCTCGTTGACCATATTGCTTCGCAGAATGCTGGTCCATGAAGCCCCGAGCGAGAGATCTTCCAGATCCTGGATGCCAGTTCGCGAATAGTCGTTTTGGCCCAGGGTCTGGTTTTGCGACTCGTCCTGGATACCCGAAATACGACTTGGGTTAAAACCGGCTCGAAAACTGAATTGATTGTCGGCATTAGCCGCGTGATCCAACCTGAGCGACGTGTACGTGGTCGCATCAGAAATCGGGAAGATTCTTTGAAGCTGAGCGAGCGGACGGAAGGCAATTAAGTTTCCATTGGCATCGCGAGTAAGTGGTACTGGTGTACCGGACAAGAAAAAACGGGGCCCGATAACCGTGCCGGCAGTGATCGCTCCGCCGGGGCTGATAAGGGTGCTGGCACCGTTAAGAGCCGTCTGTGTCCCGGCCGACGCCATGGTTGCATACTGAATGGCAGTGCCGATGCTTGTGGGCTGGCCCGTAGCTAAAAGCCCCTGCACGTAAGTAACCTGTGCCGGCGTTAAACCGGTGTAAGTATTGCTGAATGGCAGAAAAGGAGCCCCGATCGTGATGCTCGATGTCGCGCCGCCTACGATATCACCAGTGAAGAAACCAGATTCCTGACGGCGGCGCTGTTCGAACGATGCGAAGAAATAGGTCTGGCCTTTAGCTATCGGGCCGCCGAGCGTGAGGCCGTACTGAGCACGCGTATATGGCGGCTTTTTATTGGGATCCCCATCGATGATCGGAGCAAAGGCATTACGGGCCTGGATGCTCTTGTGGCGTATAAAGCCGAAGATATTGCCGCGGAAGTCATCGGTCCCGCGCTTTGTTACAACGTTCACGATACCGCCGGTCGCACGTCCGAATTCGGGCATATAGGAGTTCGTCGTTACCTGATATTCCTGGACCGCTTCCTGTGAAACCGTTGAGCGGGCCGCATTGATCGAGTTATCGGTGAAGTCTGCTCCATCAACCTGGACTAGAGTTGAACGGCCGCGCTGTCCGCCGATATTGAGCCCGGAGGTGGGTGCTGGGCCCACTGGACGGCCGTTATCGCGGCCAACTGTCGACAGCGTAAGAGCGAAGCCGGTTGCACTGCGTTCATTTATGGGTAGGTTTTCTATTCTCACTTGTTCGATGGTGTTCGAAACCGAGGTCTGGGTCGTTTCCACAAGGCCGAGGTCATCACCCGACACATTCACCACCGCGCTGGCGTCACCGACCTCTAGTCGAATACCTATCGAGGCGCTCTGTCCAACAGTCAGTCTTACACCTGAAACCACACTCCTTTTGAAGTTTGCGGCTTCGGCTGTCACTTCATAGTCACCGGGCGGCAGGCTAAGTATCTGAAAGCCGCCGCCCGAGTCCGTCGTCACAGTGCGCGTGATACCCGTTCCGACGCCTCTTGCGGTCACTGTCGCACCCGCGACCACGGCCCCGGCTTGATCGGTAACCGTACCAGACAGATCGGCTGCCGTTGACTGCGACTGGGCTAATCCCGAAACCGCCAGTACTGACACGGCTGCGCAAAAAATTATGGCCCTCGCCGCACATGCGGAAATTTCAGACAACAATACTTTCATTTTTTGATCTCCTTAAAATGTAGGACACATTTACTTCTCGGATACGTGAACGAAACCGTTTGAGGAAATAAACTTCATTTCCTCCCTGAACGATGCTTACCGAAGTCGAGTCTCTTAAGTCCGGAACGTTTCCTACAGATAATTAAACTGAACAGATTTGCTTTGAACTTTTTAACCCAAAAATCGCCATAAGGCAAGCAATAAGTAACTTAAAATTAATAATCGGCGTTGATCACAGAACGATTTCGTCAATAATACCGAAAGCACGTTCAAAATGTTTCATTTCCGTCCAGTGACCGCCGCCATCGATCGGTCCTGTTTTACCCCATCCTTGACGCCGCCATAGCGCGCGTTTTGTTACTATTATCTTTCGCTCTACCTGAATTATGACACCTTATGGCGGCTCGAACCTATGAATATAATTCCGCTTTCCATTCCGACACCTTTTTATGTCGGGGATGTCAATGTTTACCTCATTCGCGAAGACCCGCTCACACTGATCGATGTCGGTCCGAAGACCAAAGAAGCAGCTGAGGCATTGCGGCGCGGATTGGCAGGCCACGGTGTTCAGTTTTCCGATGTTCGGCGGATCGTGCTCACACACGCCCATGAGGACCACTGCGGCCTGGCCAAACAGATCAGAGACGAAGCGAAGGATGCAGAGATCTTGGTGCATGAGTGGGAGACGGGGCATCTCTTCGGCCGTCTTGCACATGATATGCACCAGGACCTTTTGATGCGCTCGGGGGTGCCCGAGTCGGTATTTTCCCAGATGCGGGATCTGTACAACGACATCAGCCTATTGACCGACTCGCTCGAGGACGGCGATGCTAAACCACTTCTCGACGATATGGAACTCGAGTTCTCGTCCGGATCGCTGCGGGTGCTGCATACACCCGGCCACACTCCGGGCTCGTGTTCATTTGTCAGGGAATCAAACCGCACCTTGATTTGCGGGGATTGTGTGCTCAAACGAATAACGCCAAATCCGATCCTCTCGCCCGACCCGCTCGATCCATCGCGTCGGTTTCAGTCGCTGGCGGAATATCTGGTCAGCCTCGCCAGACTGAGAAGTTTTTCACCGACGCTGGCCTTCGGCGGCCACGGCGAGCCGGTAACCGATTTTGAAGAGATCTTTCACCGCTATGTTAGGGCCATAAATGAGCGTCAGAAAAAGGTAATTGGACTGGTCAGAAACGACGGCATCACAGCGTTCGAGGTCGCAAAACGACTTTTCCCCGAATCGTTCGACCACGATGTTCATCGATTTTTGGCACTGTCCGAGGCAATTGCCCATTTAGACTATGCCGAGTCAGCGGGTAAAATCGCCGTCGAACTTGCCGGGGGAGTCGAGAATTATAGGCCAATTTAATTCGCTGCCGCTAGCGGGTCGGCCGGTGAGGGCAGGTTTGAGATCCGCCTTATTGTCTCCGTCATTTTGTCGATATCGGAAAATCCCGGAAGCCGCCTCACACGTTGGGTGACCGTTTTATCCAGGACGGCCAGCGATTCGCTATCGTTAAATAATTCGCGGATAAGGTATTGAGTCCGCGATTTGGCGAGGCTTCCCTGGCCGACCGGTGCCCAGAAATTATTCACCACAAACCTGGCCAGCTGTTGCGCGAACTCATTTTTTCGAAGTTCGAGACGGGCAACGCTCCAATAAAATTGATTATGGGCCGATTCTTCGCGGATTATCCCGCTAAGAATATGGGTCAGCACGGGATGGTTGGCAAGTGTTTGTAGTCGCCTGTATCCCTGCGCCGCCTCCATTTCGTGAATGGCTCCAAATGTCATATGGGCGGCGGTAAATTTCTTGCCGATCAGGTTGGTCAGGGCTGTCAACAAAAATGCGTTCGCCTTATAAGCCGCCGAAACATTGCGTCTCACCTCATCCTGCCAATTATCCTCTGTCTCAACGCCAACCTCGTTCAGAAAGCGGTTCAGAACTTCGCCGTGGGTTATTTCCTCGACACCCCAACGTTCCATAAATTTGCGTATATGGGGATCTTTGCCGGTTGGTGTGCGAAGCAATTCGCGATGATACATGTCGGTCAGTGTTTCCACATCGCGCATGTACAGCAGGACGGGAATGTACCGTTCGTCGAATGGATGATCCTTGATCTGGTCCCAGGGAATTGAACTGATGAATTCGGGCGTTAGCGCCCGAGGCTGGCGTTCATACCAATCCAATACATCCCGATTCGTTTCAAAATTCATAAGGCAATTCAGATCCAAATTTAGATCACGTCCTGCCAGCGGCGTTTCCGTAACCTTGATCTAATTCGCGAAGTTGGAAATCCCGGATGCACAAATCCGAGGTGGTAATAATATAATCGAAATCATGAAATTTTTGTATTTCGTTATTTTCTTTATTCTGCTGTCAATGTCAACCGTGCCGGCGCAGGACAGCAGCCTGATCGTCGCCGGTGAAAAGCGGTTACGCAATATAAAACAACTAACATTCGGTGGTGAGAATGCAGAGGCATATTTTTCTCCGAACGGAAAAAAGCTTGTGTTTCAGTCTAAGCGCGACGGCCGCGATTGCGATCAGATCTACACA
>JBGSXN010000072.1:0-21101 GCA_041751355.1 Pyrinomonadaceae bacterium | reverse complement strand
TCAGACAAGAGATCAAAGCCGAATTTCCACCAAAGGTTACGCGCGAAATGCTTCTCGCCCGCAAAAATGGAACCGACACAAATTGGCAAAAATGATCCGATTCCTCGCCGATGAAGACATTAAGGATCAAATCTTCAAAGGTGTGTTACGGCGAGTGCCCGATCTCAATATAGTAAGGATACAGGACTTAAGCCTACGCAGTTTCCGGGATGACCGTGTTTTGGAGTTCGCCGCACAGGAAAATCGCATCCTGCTTACCCACGACGTTTCGACAATGCGGGACTTCGCAAAGGCTCGCCTCCTCGACGGCAAACCAATGCCCGGTGTATTCGAAATTTCACAAAACCTTCCGATTGGCATAGCAATAGAAGAAATCGTGACCATCGCCACGTGCAGCCGTGACGACGAATGGAACGATATGATTCAGTTTCTTCCATTGTGATATGCTCCCCGCCTTACGGGGCGGTAGAATCTCATCCCTCGCCGCCTGTCAAAACCGCCTGAGTGAGGGGGCGCCAGTTCGCCACGTCAAAAGGCCTCATCACCTCGCCATGATCTTTTGCTGTATAATTCTCGAGGATGATAGACGCGATTCGCGCCAAAATTGAAGATGGGCTTTACGAGTTCTCAAGACACGCGGTCGACCAAAGCATCTTAAGGAATATCTCGGTCAGCGAATTGGCCGAGGCAGTTGAAAGCGGGACCATTATCGAGGATTACCCGGACGACAAATATGGACCAAGCTGCCTTATACTTGGATTTACGAATGAAAAGCGACCGATTCATATACAGTGCACTTATGCTGCCCGCGAGAGGATTAAGATAGTAACTTTATATGAGCCGGACGAGAGCCTATGGATAGACTTTCGGACAAGGCGCGAGAATCCGGAGGGTTAGAATGAAGAACGAAATGACAATGAGGGATGATCGGGTCACCTACACCCTCGAAAAAGACGGCAAATTCTACATCATTGAGAATGTCCCTGCCCGGGTCTGCGAAGAGACAGGCGAGCAGTTCTTTTCACCTGCAACAGTAGAGCGATTGCAGAAACTGATCCTAACGAGCCAGAAACCTAAGCGAACCATCGAGACCCCTATTTTCGAATTCGCCGCTTGATCCCCATTTCACTCTTCACTTTTTACTATTTACGATTTACTATTCACTCATCTCGCGGCAGTTGCAGTTTAATTGCTTAAACTCGAGAGGTTTCGTCTGGCAACAGGCGAAGCCTTTTCATTAGTTATGGGGCAAACTCGTTATCTTAATATTGTCAGTTTTCCAAGTCGGATGACATTCAGAAATTCCGCACTTGGCGTCTGGCGGAGAATTGCCGTAGGACCCTTAACGGGAACCATATATCTTCCGCGCCCAAATCTCGAAGGAGCCGTTGAAGAGTTATTTAGCGTTAATTTGCTGCCACCGCGTTTGAAGGATATCGACTTCGCAATTCGCGTTGAGAGTGATGACAACAGGGTGTCGTGGGGCCGTTACTTCTCATACAATAAAAATGATCTTGCCGGAACCGCACTCGCCACAGTTGGGGCCGCCGTACTAGCTATTCCAGCTAAACAAGTCGACCGGGAATGGTCGCTAGAAGAGGTTGCAAAAGCATGTATCAGTGATTTTCCCGGTTGGTGCCGGAGCTTGACGGACTGGATTGAGGTTCTCACTGGTAATGATCTTAACACGGCTCATTCGGTCGACGAGACCTTGGATCCGTCCCGTTGGACGTCGGCTGCCTGGATCAAATCTACCCCAGGGAGTGCTGATTATGAGTACGTGAACCCAGCGATCAATATTTATGACCATGATGAAAACCCGATGTACTCAACGCATTGGTCGGCAGCTATTCGAGCTGCGAACGCCGGCCGCCAGTTGCCCGACATTTGGGCACTGCTTCGTGATGCTCGTAGCGCGCAACGAAGACGGCAATATCGTCGTGCCATTTTGGACGCGGCCACCGCCGCTGAATTGATAGTCGATCAAGAATTGCGAAATCGACTTCTCAAGGCGAACAGCATTCCCTTCGTTGATAAACTTCTGAAGAACACTTGGCAAGTATCGAGACGAATGGATCTGATGGCCGCACAAGGGATGTGGCTGCCCACCGGTATCCGCAAAGACCTGACAGACCTGCGCAACCAGGTTATTCACAAGAATATTGTTGCATCGCCGCGGGAGGCCCAAACTGCGTTAGATGTGGCCTATAATTTCGCGAATCATTACGTTGGACTTCGCTAAAGTTCACCAGAACTTTACTGAAGACATCATTTGCGATTACAGTTCTAGGACACCCCGGCTGGGCCAATACCTCTGCGCATCGTGATAGAGTTTTATCGTGCCCGATGTCCGTCTCTACGTTACATGAAGGCCGAGAACGAAAAGTTTCCTGGAAGATAGAACTCACGCAGCCCTGCCTTCAGGATCGGAATCTCCCTGACCCCATTAGCGGCGAACCAGTCGAACCAAACGACCGTGTAATTGGGCGCGACCTGCATACGCCATACATCTCGTACGAGGCGCTGAAGCCGACGCTGGACCACAAATTCGGCACCGTTTTCAGCATAGACGTATGAGTCTCGGCAGACCGTCAGGCGTCGATGTGGCTCTTCGTGAAACTCAAAGAAATACTTTTCTTCCCCATGCACGATCACGAGATCGAAGGACACTCGATGAGGAAATGGCGTCACTTTGATCTTGTCGGGACAGCGGGCAAGATCTTCCAGGCACAAAGCCCTAGGATTCGCGGGCAATAGCTCGTCGGCTGCTAGAGCGTCAATCAAGTCATCTCTACTCACAACGCTATTTAACCACTCGGGAGGAATAGGAAAGTTGTGATATACGATCTCACATACGGGCTCTTGCAAAAGGACATGATCGACGATTTCATTGATGAAAACCGTTTCCGCTTGGTGATTTATATGAGGTCTAAAGTAGATTTGCATCATAATATCCATCCAGCGTCGTTTGACAGCAGTATACTGGCGACAGTAGACTGCTGTCAATGTCATCAAACATAGAATACATTGGAACAAAAGGACTTTTTCAGGAAGCTGTGAAAGCGGACCCGGAGATCAGTGAGAGAACTATACGATTCTATATCGCCGAAGGCCTCATATCGGCTCCTTCAGCAAAGAGTGGAACTTCCAAGCTATTTGACGTCAGCCACCTTTATACTCTTTTGGTCACAAGGAAGCTGAGTAGGGAGGGGCTTCCCCTCAAAGCAATTAAGCAACTGATTACCGGTAAGGATTTCTCCTGGTTAGAGAAAGTGGCGAAAGAGAGGGTTAAGATATTCACATCTGACAAAGAACTCCATAAATACGCGCAAGAGTTCCCTCTGGAGAACGAAGAGGTAATGGTTCTTTCAGACCCTGAAGTGCGAGAGGCTTACCTCCAGTCCAAGCTAATTAAGCCGATTCCCGAGGTCTGGCAGCGGTATCAAATCGCTCCCGGCATCGAACTTCACCTTTCTAACAAGCTGAACAAAGAAGAGATATCGGAGCTGACGGAGAAATGCCGGCAAAAATTAGAACAGTTTCTAGCCGAACGCTTAATAGGAGGATAAAAACTTCAACAAAACAACTGTTATACATCCGTACGACACAACAACCCTTTTCCTGGAGCGGATATACTCTGCCGCGACTTTTGATTTCATCGTAAAGGACCAAGCCTCGCGGTCGGTCATTCGAACCATGATTAGCCAAAGCGATCGAGTACTCGCCCTGGGTCATGGTCTACCGCAGGGACTGTTGGGCTTTGGCAGGCTGATCGTTACCGAAGAAGATGCAGAGTTCTTCGACGAATCCTCAGACAACATTTACATCTGGTGCAACGCCGACTGCTATGTGCGAAAGCATCACCTTCGCGGCTTTGCAACCGGCATGTTCATTTCAGAACCGCTTGAAGCGAGGCTACTGAATGTCGAGTATAGCGACCGTCAGATCAAAGAGTCCAACGAGCTGTTTGTCGATATCGTCAGCCGCCACATCGATCAACCAAGTCAAGAAATCTACGAGGCGGTGAAGAACGAATACTACTTAAACGGAAATGGGGTATGCGAGTACAACCATGATCGCCTTCAACTTTTCGCCTGAACACTGAAAACGCGGGACAGTCCTGCAGTGGTTACGTATAGCTGCGCATTTCTGCGAAGATGATCCGAGAGATCGTCTTCAAAGGCAGGCAATCTGAAATCCTAGGAGTGAACGCAATGTCAAACAAAATTTCATCAAACTCGGTTTCGCTTGCGGGAGAGTTTGCCGTCCTTTCGCAACTTGCCCTTCGTGGCTACGACGCAAACATGACTCTCGGTAATACTAAGAGTGTCGACATCCTAGTCTCGGATCCCAAGACAAATGAGTTATATCAACTTGAGGTCAAGACCGCACTCGTCTCCAGGGAAACCGACTCCCGCTCGAGGCTTTTCGGTTTAATAGCGGCTCAATGGATTATGCGGGCCAAGCATGAAACGATTCTGCGTCCGAATCTCTGGTACTGCTTTGTAAGAATTCAATCCCAAACAAAAGTGACTCGTTTTTTTGTTGTTCCGAGTAAGATCGTAGCTGAATACGTCCGTGCACAACATCAACTCTGGATGGCTGAAGAAGGTATGAACCATAGAGACAACGACATGAGAAACTTCCGACTTGGCCGACGCGGTGAAAGCTACTTAATTTCTACCCCCACGATTGAGGACTACGAGGATAATTGGGAATTCGTCGGATAGGACGCTGTTGTTGCAGAAGTCAAACGGCAATTTTTACGAAGGAGGTAACGAAAATATGTTAACGCCAACAGAGTTTTATCAGTGCGAAACATGTGGGTGGGCGACCGATACGTCCAAGGAACTCAGATATAGGCGAGATACGGATGGTAACGTCCAAAAGCTTTGCCCAGAATGCGGGTCGTCTGCAATCGCCGAAGAGTACGGCGGCGGAAGTATCAAGAAAGCTGTGGGACTGAAGATCGCCCCGCCAGATGCTGACCGTTAGTAAGCCTGAAACAGGCACTATACCAGCAAAAATAGTAAGTCGAAATGCCGCGATCACAACATTCGTAACATTTTCGTTACATTTGTGAAAATAAGTGTTTCATTCCTCTAACAGATGGGTGATTGTTTCATTTCTGACACACCTTTCTACAAAAGAGGCTGACGATCTGAAGGTTTATAGGATAGCGAAAGAGCTTGGTATCGGTCTTGACGATGCCGCGGTTACGTGTGCGGGGTTTGAGTTGGCGTTTTCCGATGATAGTTTGCGGCGTGAGATCTTTGGGATCATTGACCGGCTTGATGACGAAGCAGCCAAAAAGGGCGAGCCTTTGGGACTGATCCTCTCATACGCGGTCGAGCTGGAGCAGGGCGGTATTCGTGTGGGCCGTTACGCCGACGAGATCGGATATCCTCATAGCAGACAAGAAGAACAGACGGCTTTAGCCGAACACCTGAGAATGTCATCTCCATGCTTCAGCTAAAATAGGGCTAAAGCCCAGACAGTTTTGCCATTCCTCTCCACTAGCTAAAGCTAGTGGCAACTCAAAAAATATAAGAATCTAGGCGAAGCCGACCTAGGCTGCCGATTACGATGGAACATTCCGGTTCGCCGTAAGTGAGACGACCGCCGCGTTTCCATGGGAATGTAAAAAAACTCCCCTCCTTACAAAGGAGGGGTGGCACCGCCGCGGTGACGGAGTGGTCCTCTAGCTCACGCTACCAAATGCAAAAACAACTAAGGGTCCTCGGCAAATTTTTGCTGTATAATTCGGATCAGATCATAAATGCGATTTATTAAATTAGCCGCGGGTTACAAGATCGATTAGAATGAGCATAATTTAATGCTATACTTCTGACTTCGAGAGAAGTTCAACTAAAAATTGGGGGAAAAAAATGAAAAAGAAGAGTCTGATTTTAATTATATTAAATCTGTTTCTGGCGGGCGCGGCACTTGCTCAATCTCCGGCAGAGTTTTTTGCCGGTAGTATGCCCGTTATTGCGAATGGACCTACTACCGATTCCCAGACCGCTCAATTGCTGTTAGATAATGGGATTCTCGCTCCATCAGGCATTTTTGTAACGGCATCGCTTTCTAATCAACAGTTTGTGGGCTCGAACACCACTACTGATAATGCCGTGGTTATGTTCGGCGCAACCAATAATGCAAGCTCTGCGATTGCCATTTCGAGACCCGTATTTACGCCGATGACGGAAATCGGTTCGGCGACGGATGGAATGTTCTCAAACAGGCCAAACGGAACAAATACTGGCATTCAAGTAGCTGAAAACTATGCTTTTAATTTGTTCTCAAGTATTCAGCACTTTGCAGGACTCCCGGCAGGAGCAAATGGTGTTCCTACTACAAACAGTAGAGTATATTTTGCTAATTTGACATTGACCTTCAGCTCCCCGGTAACTAATCCGTATATTCATCTTGTCGCCCTGGGAGGCAGCAGCTTCTCAGGTCTGGGTTTTTCATCGGAGTTTGATTTAATAACTCCGGGAATTACTCTCGAAAAAGTTACCGGAACAACATCTCTTGTTGTAACACCGACGCAGATCAATAACGGAAATACTATCGACATTGAAGACTCCTGTCTGAATAATTCCGCTGCCTGCGGTACCGTCAGATTAATAGGAACCAACATCACTACAGTTACTTTCCAGGTATTTGTCCGCGGCGATGGTAGTAATCCTACGTCATGGGCACAAACTACTTCTCATTCCGGCGATCAATGGTTAGTGGCCGCTTCATTGCCCGGATCAGAGACGACATCGGCACCTGTGACTATTTCCGGGCGGGTTTTGACGGAATCGGGACGTGCCATTTCCGGTGCGAGGATCAATCTGGTGGATTCTTCCGGAAATGTTCGCACGACGGTGACAAATCGCCTTGGATATTACAGCTTTAGCGATCTCGATGCCGGCGAAACAGTTATTTTGCAAATTTCACATCGGCGCTACCGGTTCGATAATTCTACGCAAGTCCACACACCGGTGGACAGCCTTTCCGACATTAACTTCGTCGGTCTTTCGTGAATCCATATGAATCGAAATGAACATACTGGATAAATAAGAAAAAAGCCGTCTGAAAATTGGCGAACTGGAGCCCGGCATGTGGATGAGAATGTAAGACTGGAGCGGCAAGCATCCCTGCTTGCCACGCCTTTCCCAACATCGATCGTTCAGCGGCGGGCTTGCCCGCCAAAACTAAAGGCCTCGGCAAACCGCCGGGGCCTATTACGTTAGAATCGTCCGATGCAGAACCTTCAATGCATTACCGACGCCAGCTGGATTAAGACGGCGGTCGTACTTCCAATCGAAGCGTATGAGGAAATGATCGAGGATCTTCGTTTAAGCGAGGTTTATCGAGAGTCGAAAGATGAGCCGAAAACGCGATTTCCTTAAGCTAGTTGAGGAAATGCGTCTCGGCGGCGAGATCGATGTATAACGAGCGGTAGCGATCGGGGTTCTTTTCCTCTGCGGGGTGGCACCGCTTCCCAAAGCTCATTATCCAATAGCTAACCATACAGAAGGTTTGCCGTTCGTTTCCCGAACGAAAGCAAAGGTGTCGCGGCTGGCGGCGGGTAAGGACGCATGCGGGATCTTTGAAGTGGTACGCGAACCGGCCGGTGACCCGGTCCATTTCGCGGTGATCACGCTGCTGTCTTTCGAGGAGAATCCGGCGACAGTAGCTCCTTCGCGAGATATGAGCGTCGGTGAACCGCTGCTCGCCTCGTAGCTCACCAGCAAGCGGGGTTCGAAGGTTTTTCCGCCATCCGTCGAACGGGTAAAATAGACGCCCGCCTGGCCTGCGTCACCGGCCGTGAACCATATCACATCCAGAGAATTCGGTGCCGACGAGGCGATCGCGGCGCCCGACACAGGACACGCGCTGAGCTGCCATCTGTCGTCGCTGATAACCACGCCCTCGGAAAACGAGGCTCCGGCATCCGTCGAACGTGCCACGGCGATATGTCGATAATCGCCGTCCAGGACCTGTCGCCACGCAGCGTAAACGGTTCCGTCATCCGCGGCGAATAACGATGTCTTGCAGCACGGACAGACATCGGAGGCGAGCTTTTTGTTGGACGCAAACGTCCTTCCCTCATCCGCCGAAGAGGAATAGAACACCTCGCTGTTGGGCTCAGCGATTTCGTGATGGCCGGTGCCTGCCATCTCGGACATGTCATGGGTCTGCTGTTTGATATTTCGCTCGTCGAGCCACGCCAGATGAATTCGGCCCTGCCTGTCGACTGCGATCGAATGCATTCCGTGCGAAGCAGCCGCGGTGTCGTCATTGACCTTTACAGGCTCGGCGAAGGTTCTACCTCCATCGCGCGAGGCCGAGAATACGAGGTCGGTTCCCTTTGCTGCCGGATCGGAATATTTGCGCGTCCAGCCGATGTAGATCGCATCCGCGGTCAATGCTATGGTCGGCGGATCTCCTTTCCAGGCCGTCGCCTCGCGGGAGTTTGGATTGACACGCACCTTCTCGCCCTCACGCCTGCCGTCGGGGTCCGTCTTTTGCAGATAAACGTCCGAGCCCTCTTCGTAGTGCTCGACATAAACGACAAAGACCGCCCCGCTCTCATCACGTGCAACAGCCGGCTGAGCTGCTATCACACCATCATCCGAAATTCGAACGGGCTCACCAAGCTCCACATTGCTGTGATCCGCCGTCTTTTCCGAACATCCCGCCAACACACCCGCTAACACGAGCATCACCAACAGCCTTTTCATATTTCCAGTCTAGTAAGTCAGGCTCCTTTTGCCAAAGCCACCGAGGTTGTGACGAAATGGCCAGTTGAGACTTCGGAACATTGTCCCTTTTCGATTTTTCACTTTCCTTTTGGAGGTCCTGGACGACAGCTCCATGGGAATGTAAGTCTGTAGGTCGAGCATCTCTGCTCGCCTTTGTCAGTACCGCGACCGCTGCGATGCCTAGCTCACCATTCGTTGCACAAGCCCGCACGTCAGTAAGGGCGTAAACCCACGACATGCGGCATTTAACAGTCAAAGGGCATCTCGCCGGGGCCTTTCTCATTCAGCTCTCTCATTTATGGGTTCCACGGTCCGAGCACCTCAATGTGATTTCTGGTGATCACTTCCTTTATGCGGTCCTCAAATGCCGGATCGCCGGGCTTTACTTTCTTGAAAAGTTCAACCCGGTCGGCAAAGAACCGTTCGAAGCCACCGGGCAGCGTCATTACAAGAATTTTGACGGGAGTCTTGCCCAGGTTCCCTTGTGCGTGCACGGTCCCGCGTGGGATGAGAACGAACGAACCCGGGCCGAATACCTGCGGCCCACGGTCGCCGATCTTGGCCGCCAGATTTCCTTCGATAACAAAAAAAGCTTCGTCGACGTCAGTATGCCGATGCAGAGGCGTTTTGTACCCGGCGGGCTCGGTGACCTCGACCAGGCTGAACTGCGAGCCCGTCTCTTCCTTGTTCACCAGGTATCGAACGCTGCCTCCGTCGTACGGAAACGCCGGCGAATCGTCGGCTGTTTTAGCTATCACACTGGATTTTCGCGAGGCCCCTCCCGCCCCATCCTTTCCCGGGTCGGTCAGTTCCTGGCCCCCCACCGCCGATGCCAACGCAATAGAAACAATGAATGAATAGATCCGCTTTTTCATATATATCTCCTAAGGACTGTAGTCCGCCAATAGATAATGCGTAATTGGCCCCCGAAGCGTATCAGTCCACCCATCAGGTAACTCGGAACGCGGACAATCCTGTCCGCAAACGGCCCTGGGTATATTGTTCGGCGGCAAACTCGCCCGCTCTAACCAATAGGACCCCGGCCCGCTCCTGAATCCTTAACTTTGCCAGCGAACTCTCATAGCGTCACGCCTTCAGATATTCGATCACCTGTTTTGCCGACACACAGTTCATAAAGCGCAGCACGTCTTTCATCGGCCGAGCATTGTCATCGAAATCTCCCAACCGCTGTTTTCGATCAGAGTTCAACAGGATCAGACCACAGGCAAGCTGCTCAAGAAAGCCTATTTACCCCCAGGACCCTCTAAAGCGCGTCGAATCGCCGCGTTCCAACCTCCAGGACGGGCTTCTTAGAAGAAGCTAAAATGGTATTCGATCTGCCTGGTGACAGACACAGGTACTCCGTTTTTGCGGGCGGGGGTAAAGGTGATCTTTCGGGCAGCTTCCTCCGTCGCTTCGGTAAGGCCTCGTTCCAGGCCTTTTACGACTTCGATCGGGCCGATGGTTCCGTCTGCTTCGAACGTCACCTTGAGGACGACTGACCCCTGGACGCTGTTTGAGCGGGCATCGTCTGTATAGCCCGGCCGGGGCTTCGACAGGATACGGAGCGGCTCATCGGCAGCGGAACCGGCGGCCTCTTTTGATACCGGTACAGGAACGGGTCTCGCCGCTACCTCTTCTTCGGGCGACTGAATGCGGATGTTTGGGTTGAAGGTGTAGATATTTGTTGTGCGGACCCATTTATCACCGTCGTGGATAATAGACTCGTCGCCGGTGATCTTGCCTCGACGACCCTCGATGTCCAAATCCGCCGCGAAGTAGGAAATATAGGTCCGGGTTCGTGGATCCAGCGGGTCGGCGTCGGCAAAGGGTCTGGAAATGACAGTCACGACTATGGTGTCGCCGGTTCTAGACTCTGTGTAGCTGATCACACCATCGCCGAACCTCCTGACTGCGTTTGGCGAGACCAGGGGGCCTTTAATGGTGTCATTGCTCATTGTCCACTCGCCATCTTCCGCTTTGCTGTACGATAACGGCCCAATTTGAAGGAATTCACCCTTTCGCCCGCTGAGGTAAACAAGGTGCGACCGGTCCGGCGGTACCACCGTATAATATGATCTGCTGTAGTCTTCCCATGTACCCTTTGGAGTCTCACCCACGAGAACCGTCGTCCGAACGCTCCACGGCCAATTAGATGACGCTTTCTCCGACTGCTGATAATAGCGGTCAACATCCGTCAGGCTGATGACCTTCTCCTGTGCGGTGGCCGCAAGTACGCCGAAAAAGATCACCGCCCCGCAGAAAAGCCCCTTTGCATTCATGCACACTGTTATAGCGCAACTTTTAATGGAACGGAAGGTTTTCTTTTCCGGAGATATGCTTGAGGTTTTCTTATTCGCGACTTTAACTCGTGGTCGAATGCGGTTAATACCACTTCACCCCATCCCACACGCGCGGACGGTGATCCTCGGGCTGCGGCTTTCCGCCTCTGTCATCATGGTGCTGTGCAGCGATGCCGGTCCTGTATGTGCGTTTCCTAAAGTTTTTTCGCACGTCAGCAAAAATCAGGACCTTTAGGTGATTTCCTGGCGTAATATATTTGGCGGAGGGATCAATATGTTTTGTCCACAATGCGCAACTGAGAACAGGGGCCGGTTAAATTATTGTCGTGGGTGCGGCCTAAAGCTGGACGCGGTCATCGAGGCTGTGGCGGACCAGATGCCAGCAAACGAAGACGTCGAATTGCATCGTCGCAGGAAGCTGTTTGAGCGAGCCGGTGCTAAAACCCTCTCAATAGCCGGCCTGATCGCCGTTGCTCTAGTCATATTTTTCGTAACCCAATACGAAGCTCTGGGCTACTTTTTCGGCGTTTCACTTTTTGGTGCGACCGTCGCATGGATCTGGCTAGTTCTTACGGGCCTGGGCATCCGTGCTTACCCACAGTATTTTATGAAGAGCGGCGAACATAGAATGCCCGTTAATTTGCCGCCCCCGACCGGCGCCACATCCAGGCTGATCGAAGATCGACATTTCGAACCCGCCCCCCGGTCCGTTACCGAGCACACGACCGACCTTCTCCAAGTAAAAAGCCGGAGGCGTGAGGATTAGGGTTCCTACCCTTCTCCTTTCGCGACACGGCTGCCCGTGAAGCTTTTCAGAAATGACGAACGGTACGTTTTAGCGCCACGTCCCAGCCGCGTCGACTTTCGTCGAGCTTTCTGACGATCAGGTGGGAATGGTCGTCCTATTTCGAGATCACGTAATCGGCAACGTATTGACGAAGCTTCGACCGGTAGTTCTTTAAGAAGTCCGGATGATCGGCTGCGATCCCTTCGTCTGCCACTGCCATCAGAATAAACGCCTCGAGCACACCGTCGGCGTCCATTTTGGCTAGCATCTGAAGCTGGGGGTCTGTAGTCTTTTGCTCAGCCGCGGCGGAGATCACGGCCCGAAGAGCCTCTGCTTCCTCCCGCAGGCTATGCCGATATGCGGCTTCCTTTGGAAATGATTTTGCAAACCGCTCTTTTTTCCATGCCTCTCGCGTTTTGATATAGGCCAGCCAAGGGCCTGATGCACTTGTCGCTATCGCGTTGCCGCGCAGATCAAATGTCACTTCTGGTATCGGTATTGATGGATCGCCCAGCTTTGCGCCGGTGACCTGCGCCCACTGTCCGATACCGCGTCGTGACATGTCGTTGTATGGTTCAGTGATCAGGGCTTCGATATACCGCTCACGTGCCAGGTCATACTTTTGCTGCTTCATCAGCGGCGTTCCGGAATAACGGTATCCGGTTTCGCGGTTCGGATCGATGGCGATCGCACGCTGATACCACTTTTCGGCATTCGCCCAGTCACCCTTCGCGGTAAATGCGTCACCGCCGCCCAATGCGGCCCGGTAGATAGTCGGGTCTGAGGCCAGGGCTTTCTCATATCGTTTAATGGCGTCGTCGTACTTCGACTGTGCAAAGTAATTCTCAGCCTCAACCATAGATCTGTTGGCTTCCTTGTTCGAGGAATACTCCCTGCCGTCGGACGATGCCACCGCCTTACCGCTGAGCAGACCAATAAAGGTGTCGATCTCGGCGCCCTTTTGACCCAGCTTTTTAGCCTTGACGAATTGTTCCAGGGCCTTAGCGGATAACTGCTTTGCCTCGTCAGGATTCGTGATCTGTTTAGATTTGCCGAGCAGGCTCACGGCGTAGGCAAATCGTATTTCCGCAGCGTCGGGGGCCGCCTCTACGAGCATCGCCATATAAGGCACCGCCTCTGAATAACGCTGCTGCTGATAGAGCGTCAGTGCCTTGACGATGATCTCCTTGGCGGCGTCGTCCCCGCTCTGTGCTGTGACGGAGTTAATGGCCGTGAACAATATGGCTATGCAAACGAAGTAGCGAAGCGTAGGAGTTACGATTTTCATTCTTTAATTATGTCTTACAAAGAGCAAACAAAAAAGTTGCGGATCTCACGCCGATAGAACCGTGCAGCTAGGCAACGACGAGGAACGCCCGCGTCCTAACGCCTTAAAATTGATAATCGCCCGCGGCAAGCTAAACTATAGTTCTGTGTCCATCGGCGAGATCGAAGAGTTTGCCGTCCCTAGCGATATTTGTTTACCGAGATGCCTCAGTCCTTCGCGTGCCTGTCTCTTCGATAAAGAAAGCGACAAACGAAGCGATGATCATTGCCAGGCCGGCAAAGGCAAGCTCGCGAGGTGCGCCGAATATCCCGGCCAAGAACAGCACCAATCCGATCAGGCCGAGAGCGGAACCCACTCGCCCTACACTTTTCGACATTCCGGTTGAATTTTCCATGTGTATAAAATAACAAAATCAGAACCGTCACCGCCAGCGAATGCGGCCATCATCGGTGTCTGTGGCTAATTAGCGACCTTCATAGAATAATTCGCTATGGCCTCGACCCTCGTGGCTCCGAAAGCGTAGTCGTCGCTTTCTTCCATACTGACGAATTCGGGGCCGACCACGCAAAACTGGTCACCGTCAATAAAAATCAGCGTACCGCCGGGTCCGGGCGTTGCATCGAGGTCCGGATCATTCTTGAGCATTTCAAATTCGGCGGTCATAACTCAGGGTTCTTACTTTTAGACGTTAGCAGACGCTGTAGCGGATAGTAAAACCTACCTTCAACTCTTGATCTAAAAGAGAAATGCTCGCATGACCTTGCAGCCAAGCGAGCATTCCCTGTCGTGATTGAAAACTAACTAACTAACCATTTAACTAACGAGGTAACTACCGAAGCAGCTACCAAACTAACTATCCAACTAACTAACTAACAAACAACCACGAACAAATATGAGTATAGCAAAGTTCCGCTTTTCGGTTCAAGTGGAAGACCAATGTATCACGAGAATTTTGTATATTTTTTCACCGGCTTCGCGTCACGAGCGATCCGCTAAGATCGGGACACCTCAACCGTCTTGTCACATTTCGGCTACGGATGGTGTATTATTTATTGTATTAGCTAGTTTATGCTGCCTGAACGGCAGTTTTTTGGTTCAACTCAATTCGGCGGAGTAAGAAAAATGCGAAAGGCAATATTCGTAGTGATGCCTGTTTTATTGGCAACGCATTTGTTTGTCTACCCAGCCGCGGCACAGTTTACGCCAGGTCCCACCCCGACTCCAACGCCAAGGGCTTCGCCAACGCCGTCCCATGAGCCCAAGCCTATTCCCTGCCCGAGAGTCGCTGTCCAGGCCCAGGCCGGTCGAGGTATCAGGGATGGCCAGCCCATCACCTTCATGGCCAATATCGCTGGCGGAGATCCGAAGGTGCAGCCTACGATTGTCTGGAACGTTTCGGCAGGGGTGATAACGGACGGGCATTATTCACGACGAATAATTGTTGACACAACCGGAGCGGGCGAAACTTACGATCGCGAGATCAAAGCTGAGGTATGGGTCGGGGGCTATGCTCCGGAATGCATGCTTCAGGCGACTGCCGCGGTCAAGATTATTCCGGCACCTAGAAAATTTGGTGATTTTGGCGAACTGCCTGCGGAAACCGTTACTTTTCACATGAAGACGCTGGCAAAATATCTATCTGAGTCACCGGACAATTTATTTGTGATCGGCTATGCAGGCCGCAATAGTGAGCGTGGTTTTACCGCCAAGTGGCTGGCAAGAATGAGGAGCGAACTGACGGCCGAGGGGATCCCGGCACGCCGTATTGGTATCATCGACGGGGGATTTAGAGAGGAACCACTGTTCGATTTCTGGATAGTGGCGATCGGTGCCCAGCCGCCCCGGCCGACGCCGACGATCGACCGACGCCAGATCGTCAATCGCGGAACCAGGCCGCCCTCGGGACCCTAAGATTGTTGGAGCAATATTCGCGGTTTATGGCTTTGCAGTTGAGGCGCGTCTGGCACTCCATGTGTCGTCAGCGTTGCCGCTGAACGAAACGGTTCCGCTCATTCCATCGCCATCCACCTTGCCAGAGAAAAAGAGCGAAAGGGCCCGCTCGTTGTAATTGATCGTATAGGAAAAGCTGATGTTGTTGCCCTTTATCGTCCCCTCGAGCGGTACATCGCCGCTGGCACGCTTCACAGCTCCGGTCAACTTTTCACCGTCTACTTTTAATATCAGTCCGAAAGGCCTGGCACCGCCCGGCGTATTCATCGAGGCGACCCATTCACCCGCCACGGATGACTGAGCGACCGCGCCGCCCGAAAGAAACAGCCCTAGGGCGAGGGCGAGAAAGGTAACAAATAATGCGTGTTTCATAAAGCTCCTATGAGGACATGATACACGCTTTTGCTGCCGGAACACATTTAGTTGAGAGGCGAAAGACCGGTCTTTCCCTCAAAAGGGCGCCGCTAAGATCCAGGCTTGGTGGCCTTTTTCTATCGATAAATTTCGGAGAATTCGGCTAAGAGTATCAATTGGGCAGTGCGGCGGCGGCGTAAACCGCCTGGGTATCTGCAAAATGGGCGTTTAAGAGGTCGGCGCGAATGACACCGTCGGTGGCGATCCCAAATCGGCGATGCCCCGTAGCGTTTGAACCCGAGTCTGAAATCGGAATGGCGGAGAAGAAAAACTGTGCCTGTGTGGCTGACGAGTGTTCGACCCGGCCACCAACAAACAAATATCCGCTTTTGGTCCCTTCGCCCAGGCCGCCATCGATCAGTTCGAGCGAACCAAGCTGAGTCAACGCCGCCATTGTGCCTCCGCCAACCGAGCCGGCAAAATTACCCTGGCCATAGCTCGATGTGTATGTCATCTGGGCCCCATGCAGGACGCGCATGGATGCCACTGCTGAGCCTTCGTTGGCCGACCGGCGAGAAGCCATCAAATTCGGGATGGCGATAGCCGCGACAACACCGATTATTACAACAACGATCAGAAGTTCAATGAGCGAAAACCCTTTATTCCTTGTCATACCATTTCAACGAACGATCTTGTGGGCTTAACATCAGACATTCCTCAAAATCATCTGTAAGCCTACAATCGGTGTGCCACGGATGGAAGCATTCGCAAAATGACTAAGTTGCTTGGATGCAAAGGTTAATCGTATTCAACTCAGGCGCTAGATTAGCTGAGATACGGGAAACCCGATAACCTGCCGTTTTATTGGTGATATGAATGACAAATTCCGTCACAGCGCTTTAACTGCGTGCCACTGTTGGAAAACGTACTGAAAATCGAAATAAGCTCCTTAGGTAGCCGCCTTAGATCACCAGAAATGTTCTCGGTCACTGGGTTACGGCGATGAAGGCCTTTTGAACCGACCTCTTCATGTTTCTCTTCGGCTGTTCCTGGAGAAATCTCCCGCGGTCTTTATCGATCGCGAGCCGCTCGGGGTGCGATGAGAGTTCGGTGGCAAGTTCACCCAAAAGGCGCCAGTTTTCACGAAATTCCCCAAGCGAACTCCGGTCTTTGGCCTTCGCGTGAATATCTGCATAAACCTTGGCAATGACCAATTTATATGCCAGTTCCCTGTCCGATTCGGGGCTCATAATATTAGCTCGGGTGATCCCCAAAGTTCGTTGCTGCCCATAATTGTTTACGTGCAAAACGATTCCGCCGTCCGCGTCGAGAGCCGGCGTACTCTCTAGCTCCAGATCCCTAAAGAACGATTTGACCTCATTCATGTCCTTAAAATAGCCGTCACTTATAGCTCTATTGAGGATAGGATCAAGATAAGATTTGTAAAGCTCCCAGGTCCGCTTATCACCCATGAGCGCAAGCCGTTCCGCCTCTTTCTTCTTGGCTATCTCAGAAAGCGATAGTTTGATCTCCGGCGTCCTGGACTTCGCTTTTTTTAGAGCACTCTCTTCCAGATTAAGACGTGCTATTTCGGGACCGGCGTATTTCTTATAAGTTCTCGATACGCTGAACCGTCCGGTGAGCAGGTATGCGCTGGCAAATCCTACATAGATCGGCGGGTAAAAATATAAGGCCGGGACCAGATACTTCTTTGAAACAAGCGCCTTCTCCGTAAAATTACGATTATCGTAGCTTCGCCAGATCGGCCCGTGGATCTGGGAGTACTTAACTATATTAAACTCTCGTTGAGGCCGTTTACTCGCATACCTCGTAACGGACTTTGCGATCGCCTTTGGGGTGGTGATTCCAAAGTCGTTTATATAATCCTTTTTCGCCGCCCCGGGGAAATAGCTGTTGATCACCTTTTTGGTAAAGTCCGCACAGTTTCGTGTAAACGCCTTGAACTTACCGTCCACTGGTCGCTCACGAAACCTTTCCAGAAACTTGATATCCTCTTCATAGCTCGTCCTGATATTAAAGCTGTAAATATCGCGGTTGAACCCTGTCGTCAGCATCTTCCGCCAACCGCCATCCGGCATTGAACCGTCCTTATTATCGGCGACGAATGAACGCATGTGCGTCTGGCGAAAATTCTCACGCAGAAAATTGCGTATCTCACCGTTCGCGTAAAGTGGCATATCGCTTTCGTCATCGACCCCGTACAAAAAGGCAAGAACCGGAACTGCGATCCACTCCCTTTCTTCATTTCCGCTGAACTCGGGATACGAGCTAATGACGGCTCCGTGTTCGCCGGGACGACAGATCCGCAACTGCGTCGGGCTCTCCGCACAGATGTTAGAAAAATAAATAGCCGTATGACCGGAACCCGTAAATTCGCCGGCAACGCCTAAGGACTCCATAACAAAAACAGAAACATCAGCCCTAATGGTCATCGTGGAGAAGATCAAGACCGCAACGCAAACCGCCCACCTTTTCATTATCGAAACCCCCGTGAATGTTGAATTCCAAAAAGCAAACAGCAGACCCTTCCAATAGATTTTGAAGGTTGGGCCTACAATTCTAATGTATATAAAATAAGCGTTTGAGTGTGTCTGTTACCAGACATCGACCATACTGTAAATATTGCGGCTATGTGATCGCTGCTTTCCCGAAGTCAGATGTTTCAAACCAGCACCGCGTGCAAAAGCGGTGCTTTTTTCGTTGCTCCAGCGTATATTCCGCTGAGGCGGGCAGGCGTTCGGCGAGCATTTTTTGCTCGTCATCAAGTTCTGCCCATTTTTTGAGGTTCAATGAGCCACAGCGGGGGCATAATTTTTCGTTATTCTGAATCATTTTGTTCGCGGCCCACACGTTAGTAAGGGCTCTTGAGCACCAGGAAAGCCCTTACTATAGGTACGGGCTTCTGACACAGCTGAATCATTTGTTATAATCCTCGCGTATAAACTGTCTAAATTCTAACAGATATCTCGGTTCCAAAATGAAAATCAAAACGTTGCACATCGCGGTTTTTTGCCTGTTGACAATTGCTTGTGGCCAACTCGCATTTACCCAGACAGAAGAAAAATTCGACTTTTACACCCGAGGCGAATACCGGCCGAATGTGCCGCGGCCGCAAAGCATTCTGCGGTTCGATGTAGGAGAACATCATACGACCTACGGCCAGATGGAGCAGGTAATTCAGGCGATCGCCAAAGCAGCACCCGACCGCGTAAAGATCTTTGAGATCGGAACGACAAACGAACATCGGATGCAGTATCTGGTGGCTATCTCGGCCCCCGAGAATATTGCCCGGCTTGATGAGATCAAGGCTCAGAATGCCCGCCTCGCCGATCCGCGAAGAACTTCGGCCGCTGACGCAGCCTCTATCGCCCAGAATAATCCCGCGATCGCCTGGATGGCATATACTATTCACGGCAACGAATCGTCGTCGTTCGAGGCATTTATGCAGGTCATCTATCAGCTTGCTGCATCGAATGAGCCGGCGACACTTGACATCCTTAAGAACACTGTCGTTCTTGTGCTTGCGGGGCAAAACCCGGACGGCCACGAACGCTTTGCCACTTGGTACAACTCGGTCGCGATCGGCAGCCCAGACCGGAACGCGATCGAAAAGCGCGAGCCGTGGGCGATATGGGGCCGCGTCAACCATTACCGGTTCAACTTGAATCGCGACACGCTGGCATTTACGCAAAAGGAATCGCGTAATATGCAGAAAGCTTATATGGAATGGCACCCGCAGCTTGCGGTAGACCTTCATGGACAGCCCTCGCAATATTTCTTCCCGCCCGTCTCGCTGCCGATCAACCCCAATCTTCCCCAGCCGATGTACAGCCGTTGGCTCGACATTTACGGGCGTGCGAATGCCGCGGCTTTTGACCGCCATAAGTGGGATTATTACGTCCGCGATGTGTTCGACGCATTCTACCCCGGTTATTGGGATATGTATCCGTCGCTCAATGGCGCGACAGGGATGACCTATGAGACCGACGGTGGCGGGCCGAAGGGGCTCAACTGGACCCGTGATGATGGCACGATCGTTACGTTCCGCTCTTCGATCGCGAAGCATTACGTGGCGTCGATGACTACGCTCGAGGCAACGGCCCGAAACAAGGTCGAGCGGATCAGAGATTTCTACGAGTTTCGTCGAAAGGGTATGGCCGACCACGCAAGTTCCAAATTGAAACGCGTGGTCATCGATCCGTCAAGCGACCGAGTAAAGGCGGCCGAAATGATCGAGGTCCTTCGGCTCTCGAATATAGAGGTTAAGGTGGCGACTTCATCATTTACATCGCCGACGGCCCGAACTTATATGGAAAAAGAGGCCACTGCCACACGGCAAACATTCCCCGCGGGCTCGTATATCATCGACCTTGACCAGCCGCAGCGTATTTTCGCAAAGGCGATCCTTGAACAGGATACCCCGCAGGACAAGGCATTTGTAGAAGACAATATGGCCCGTTTTCGCCGCAACCAGATGCGCGGTCGAGGGCAGCCGAAGGAAGATTATGGATTTTATGACATCACGGCGTGGTCACTGCCGCTGGCATTCGGCCTTGACGCGTGGTGGACCGAGGAATCGACAAATGTGCCGGCGACCATGGTGGATGATGCCCACATAGCGAATGCCAAGCTCGGCGGTGTCAGTGGCCGGGCGCAGATTTCGTACATCGTCCCCTACGAGACAGACTCTACTGGCCCTTTCATAATGCGTCTGATGCAGAACGGTTATAAGGTCGCGGTAGCCACCCGTCAGCTCAATGCCGGCGGCCGGAATTGGAAGGCCGGCACATTCGTAATCCGCGTTTCGCGAAATCCCGATACGATTCACGATGCCGTGGGTCGTTTCGCACGCGAAATGGGCGTTAATGTCACGGCCGTCAATTCGGGCTATTCTGAAGAAGGTGATACCAGCGTCGGAGGCGAGGCCGTCATTTCGCTCCGCGAGCCCAAGATCGCGGTTGCCGCTGACGAAGGCGTCAGACAGGAATCGTACGGTTCGATCTGGTGGTACTTCGATAAATACGGCGTGAAATTTACGCCGATGACATTTTCATCGATCAAGGGGGCCGGGCTGCGAGATTACAATATACTGATACTGCCCGAGGGTTCGCCGGGGCAATACATGTCACAATTAGGCACGGGCGGTGTAGCCACTTTGAAGCAGTTTGTACAAAATGGCGGAACGATCGTTACATTAAGCGGGGCCTCAGTCTTTGCGGCACTGAAGGACGTAGGCCTGAGCACCGTCAAGATCGTTGGCAGCGAAGATGACGAGCAAAAAGGCAAAACGCCAGACGACAAGCCGTCATCACCTACGCCGACTCCTTCACCTTCGCATACACCCGATCTCGCATTGTCATCCGACAGGTGGGACGGCGTGGCCCCAGGGCTGCCGCCGATCGCGTCGCCATCGGCGAATGCGAATAATGTCCCTGAGGCACTTCCGGGCTCGATAATGCGAGCTACCGTGGACCGAACGACGTACCTGACATACGGCATCGACAGAAATGAAATGCCTGTGCTGTTAGCGAGCGGCTATTTCTTTCGCCACTCACGCGAAGGCACAAATGCCCTGGTATTCGACGCGAATTCCCGAAAGCCGCTGACGATCTCGGGGTTTGTCTGGGAAGGTAACACTG
>JBGSXN010000071.1:0-41925 GCA_041751355.1 Pyrinomonadaceae bacterium | reverse complement strand
AAGCGTATTGCTCCGTTCCGGATTGCGGCTCGAACAATCGCCATTCCTGCATCCCCATTCGCTGGGATACTTCGGCTGAACGTGGGCGTCCTTTTGCACCGTCGTGGCGGGGTTGCCGCCGTGGCAGCTCGTGCATGTCAGCCCCTGGGCGTCCTTACCGTCGACTATCTTGTCGAACACATCGCCCTGGTTGTTGTACCGGTGCATTGGCTCGATATTGCCGTGGCATTTTATACAGCCCTCGAGCGGAGGCGTGGCCGGTGCAGCAGCAGGCGCAGGAGCAGGAGCCGGCGAATCGGCAACTTCCGGTTCCGGCGTCGGGGTTGGGCTGGATATCGATGCGGTGTCGTTCTGCGGCGGCTCGACCTTTGCGGCGCGTGTTCCGACTTTCCACGTCGTCCCCCCAAGCACCAATAGAAATACAAACAATATGACCAGTTTAAGACGATTTACATTGTTCGCTTTCGATGCCATTACTATTACCTTCCTCTCGCGCTTAAAAGATCAGCTTCATCTGGCTGAACAGTGTATATTGTGGTTTCGATGGATTGGGCACCTCGCCCGTGCAGAAATTAGGTATCGGGCAATTTCGTGCACGATCCGTGTAGATATCTTTAAATCCTTTGCCCGGAATGAGAATATTCCCGCCGAACGTAAAGGTAATGTTGTTGATCAAAAGCGGCCTATAGACAACGCCGAGACTGAGATCATAACCGATCTCTTTACGAACGTCCGGTTCGAAGAGCACGTACTCGAGCGTCTGTGTACGATGAAAACGCAAATAGTTAGCGTTAAAAACCGCCTTTACCGTAGGTGTGATTTCGGCATCGACTCCGGCGTTGAATATCATGATGCCAGGATTCACAAAACTGGCCTGCCCCTCGGTCTTTTCCGAGCGCAGCGACGGCAACAGGCTGTTTGGCTGAACCAATCCGACATCGGTCGACAGCAGCTTAAAGCCCTGACGGCTCCAATATGAGAATTGTCCGCCGACAAAATTCGGGTCATCAAAAATGGCGTCAAATCCTTCGGCTTTATCATCCGTCGGGTCCCTGTCGCCCGAAGCAAAAAAGAGCGAGCCTCTGAATCTGAGCCAATTACGGTCGATCGATGCCTCGACAGCTCCCATGTGGGCCCTAATGTCGGTCTTTCGTCCGGCGATGGGATTGAACTCGTCCCGGCCGAAGGCGAAATAGTAAGAGTGCGTAAGATTGAGTTTGCCGAGGTGACCGTCGCCGTTTACCCCGACATACCCGGCCTGTACGTCATGTTGGCGGGCACTGCCGATGAGCGCCGGCCGGACGGGGAAGCCATTAGTATCAAAATGTTTGCGTCCTCGGTCGTCATTGAATGCCCCGACGAGTTGGATGGTATAGCCCTTCTTAAGGAAATCCTGGCGGAATAGGTTGGCTATGTAGACGTTCTGATGACGGAAAAGAAACCGGTTTAATTTGCTGTTCGTGTCTTTATCAAGCTGGTGGAACCAGGCGAGGTTGAACTGAGTCTTATTGTTTGAAAAAGCTCCGAAGGTTCTGATCCCGAGATTGTTGTCCGAATATAGAAATCCGCGAAAGTCGGCATTAAATGGCTGAATGCCGGCTCGGACCGACACTGAGTCGTAGTTGTCGTTTGTATTAAACAGCTTTACTTCGACAAAGGCCTCTTCGAGCGAGACGTGCGTGTCCGTACGTGTGGTGCCGCGGCGCACGTCGATATTTACGACGCCATTCTCGCGGGCATTGAGATAATTGATGTTGAAGGTGGGCGAGATCTTAAACGCCCACGCTCGGGGCTGAAACGTCGTTTGCCCCTTGAACATTTCAAACGAAACCTGGACAGTCTGGTTGAAAAAGAAATTCTCTGGCCGTCCAAAAAAATTATTGCTGTCGGGGTCGGCCGAACTGAGGGCGGTGCTCGCTGGAACGCGGCGGATCTCGACGTTGGTTGTGCTGACGGCGGAAAGCACCATGAACACATCATTGCCAA
This sequence comes from Pyrinomonadaceae bacterium, assembly GCA_041751355.1. Lineage (GTDB taxonomy): Bacteria > Acidobacteriota > Blastocatellia > Pyrinomonadales > Pyrinomonadaceae > OLB17. The sequence continues at coordinate 39,939 of JBGSXN010000071.1, read as the reverse complement.
TAACAGGCAAGTCACCCTTTATGACACTCTGATCATAGGGGTTATACCAACGACCTCGACGAAATGGAATGTCTCGACCACGAGCACCCCGATCGCCGTAGCGGTCGTATTCCGGATATTCTATTCGCCAGCGGTCACGTACCTCACGGCCGTCAATTGACAGTGCCGGGGGAGGAGTCGCCGTAGGTGAAGGGTCAGGCACTGCCTTGGCAGGTTCGACAACAACAAAATCGATCTTTCGCTCTCCGTCATCGATGATGACATTTTCTAAGATCGAGCAGATTCGGGCCGCATCGCAGATTATATTCGAAAACACACCGTATTCCTGGGTCTTTCCGCGGTCAAACCTGGCCTCGAACGGGGCTTGAACCTGTATTCGATAGGCCCCCGAACGCAGCCTCATCGAATAGCTGCCGTCAGTTTTCGTTCGCGAGTTTTCTGTATCGACGCTCGACTGATTAGTGGCTGTGACCACAACGCCTGCAACCGGTTTTCCCTCGGCGTCCACGACCTTGCCGGTCAGTCGCCCGCTACTCGATTGCGCCCCGGCTGGATACACTACGAGTAAGATCGACACGGCGAACCAAAAAATCAGCCTGGGTGTTCCCGACATCATAATGGTAGTTTTTTTAGACTTGATGAATTAAATGCTGCCAATGCTTTTAGCACAGAATGGAGCCAATAACAATCTTTTAAATTCGAAAAGCTTGACTATCGGCAAAGATTGTACGATATTCGTACGCATCATGAAGACAACTATGTGGGTTAAGGAATGTAAGTTTTTTACCGCTTTCATGATCGTCCTGTTCGGATCGCTCACCGCCAATTCTCAGAGCCTCACGGCTGCCGATGTCCAGACGATAATTGCACAGGCGGTATCAAAAGCTGTTGAGCTCAATCAAAACGTGACGATCTCTGTATCCGATCAGGAGGGTAACCTGCTGGGGACTTTTGTGATGAATGGGGCACCGGGTTTTACAACTATCAGGAGCGTCGGCCGTGCCGGTCAGGGCCTCGAGAATCTTACCGTCCCGTCCACCGCGGCATCTCATTCTAAAGCCGGAACCGCCGGATTGCTTTCATCGGGGGGCAACGCATTTTCGACCCGGACCGCTTCATTTATTATTCAGGAGCATTTCGCACCCGGGATCAGTAACCGTCCCGGCGGCCCGTTATACGGCGTACAGTTTTCTACTCTTCCGTGTTCGGATATAGCAATTGCAGGTGTGCCTTTGGGATTGTCGGGAGATCCCGGCGGCCTTCCGCTTTACCGCAGCGGTGTGGCAGTCGGCGGTATTGGGGTTGAAGGTGACGGGCTTTATACGATCGATCGCGATCCGCGAGACAACGATCAATCCTTCGAAGAGATAATAGCGGCACATGGAACACGAGGTTTCGAAGCTCCGCCGCTGATCCGCGCTGATAACATTTTGGTCGAGGGATTGAGATTCCCATTCTCGAATGTAGCAGAAACGACAGCCGGCAATGTTATCCCATTCGGCAGCCTGCCGGGCACGGTCACAGCCATGATCCGTTCTGCACCGCCGTCAGATTTTATACCCGGCGTTTTAAATGGCGTTTCGGGGCAGTACAGCTCACGCTTTCCGACTGTTGCCGGTTCTAGTTTGACTGCAGCCGAAGTGCAGCAGATTCTGGGCGATGCGGCAGCGATCGCAAACATTACAAGGGCAGGGATCAGACAGCCGATAGGGTCCAACGCACGCGTGACAATGGCTGTTGTCGATACGGACGGCAGAGTTCTAGGAATTTTTCAGCAACTCGACGCACCGGTATTTGGACTGGACGTATCGGTCCAAAAGGCCCGCTCCGCAAATTTTTTCGCCCGGGCTGACGCTGGTGCCAAATTGACCGCTGCCGGATTTGCGTCATACGTAAATCGTGCAGCTACTGACGGGGTCAGCCTGAACGGGTCGACCGCATTTTCTGATCGGGCGATCGGATTTCTCCACCGTCCACTTTTTCCTGATGGTATCGATAATACGCAGGCGGGTCCGTTCAGCACCGAACTAGGTGACTGGAGTCCCTTCAACGTTGGCCTCCAGTTGGACCTGATAAAGGACGCATTGCTGGCGCCGCCGATGGTCTGTGCCGCCGCCAATAAGGCAAGAAGAATACGTCAGTTGATGGCGGCATGCCCGTGCACCCCGATCGGGGAACTCAGGAACGGGATACAGATTTTTGCCGGCAGCGTACCGATCTACCGCGGATCAACGCTTGTGGGCGCGATCGGAATAAGTGGAGATGGGATCGATCAGGATGATCTCATCGCAGCGGCGGGGGCAAACAGCTTTGCCCCGCCGCCCGAGATCAGATCGGACCGGGCTTTTGTTCGGGGCGTACGGCTGCCTTTCCTAAAGTTTCCGCCTCGGCCTTTCATTAAGTAACTTTGCCTGATGCTCACTTTTCGGCCCATAGTCATGCTGGCGGTGATCGCGATATTTTTCGCGATACCCTCGACAGGTGTGGCACAGCTCGAAAGCGGTATTATCGAGATAAACGTAAAGAACGTAAAAGTCGAGGGCAAACCTGCCAGGCTCTCCAGAAAACGGTTCTATATGTTTCCCGGCGGGCTCAAGGAAAACGCTGCTTTATTGCAGAGGATCAAGGCTGCCGAAATAACTTCCCGAAACTGTTACTACAAGGCCCTTAAAGCAAGCGACCAATATATTTGCTGGCTGCAGGCCGAGAACTGCGAATCGCCCTTTTGCCGCGTGGTTGAGAGCAGATACCTGAATGCCGCGGATAAACAACACGTGCCGGAGTTCCTTACCGCTTATAAAAAGGGTATGACGCTGTATCGGGGTAAGACCGGCATCGCCCGAGAGTGGCTGCTTACTAACATGTCGGACGACCTGGTAAACGGCTACTACCGTCAGCAGCAAAGGGTTTTGGCCACCATTCTCGGCGGAATAAAGCCATTCCAGTCGACAATGACCGACACCGCCGCGATACGCACTATTTTTATCGATATACCATTTGCGGCCGGCTCACCGCCAAAGGCTAAATATCTGTTTTCGAATGTGCTGCCGATCGAGATCGGAAACAAAAGCTATGTCTGGTCGTGCGAAAGGGACGTGGAGGCGGGAAAGAGCGTGATCCTTAATCTGGCCAGGACCGATAGGGGTTGTGAGGTCATCGAGCGTGAGCTTAACGTCTGTGATACGGCGCCGTGTGCTGAAGCGAAATGAAAAACCGTCTAGCCTTAATCCTGATCGGTGTGGCCGCCATGCTCTTTGCCGGTGGATACCCTTCGGAATCGACGGCGCAGCGGCGTATCTTTTCGCATAACACTAAGGCCCACAAAGAAGGCAAATATAAAGACTGCAAATCCTGTCATACTCTCCCGGAAAAAAACTGGGCGGCGCCAAGACGCGACAAACGCGAGCCGTTTCCGGATGTAACGACCTTTCCTTATCACACGTCGTGTTTCGGATGCCATACAAGGGATATCTATACCCGCGGCGGAACTTTCTGCGGCACCTGCCACACAGTCGCGTCGATGAGAGCGACGGGCGGCCGCGGGGTTCTGGCGTTTCCGATTCGATCTCATCCGACCCAGTTTACGACGCTCTTCCCCCATAATGTTCATCAGGACCTGATCGCTTCCAACCGGAATGACAGCGGATTTGTACCTGCGCATTTCATCAAGGCCTCGTTCCGTTTACAGGACGAAAAGAACGCTAAACCGAATTTCTACAATTGCGCGATCTGTCATGAGACGGCGGCTCAAACACCGAAATTCGAGTCGAGAAAAATTGATGCACTTAAGTCACTCGGAAGCATCATTCCCGATACTTTTGAGGTGCCGATCATTCCGGCATTTTTTAAGAATTCACCTGACAGTCACGCGTCATGCTTTACCTGTCATTATCAATTCAAGAACCTTCCCCCGGGCAAACAAAGCTGTGCCGGATGCCATGAATTAACCAAACCGTCTTTTGACAGGAATATTACCCAGCGGTATTCGCTGAAATTCAATCACGAGCGGGTCGGCCATGTTGAGAAGGACTGCATGTCGTGTCATCTGCGGATCGCGCAGAATAACGACATCCGTGTGATGAAGGACGCTGACGTACCGATCATGGCTTGCAAAGACTGCCACGCCAAGCAGGAAGATCAAATGTTTAGGAAGGTACTTCTTTTTGAGGTCGAGCAGCGTGATGCGAGCATTGCCAAAAACGAGCAGCCGATCTTTCAATGCACTTATTGCCACACATCGGCTATCGGCAGGTTTGAGACGCCGGCGAGCCATCGCTAATGATCCTTTCAATGATAACTTCGACCAGAGGTAAATACGCGGTTAAGTCTGCCCTTTTATTTGCCGTCGCGGCAATTTTTGCGGCAAGCTGCATGCAGCAGGCAAACAGGGTCGACGTGACCCTCACGTCGGCGGAAACCCCCGAGCCTATTGCCGTACGCGCCTCTGATTCCACGTTTGAAAAGTTTTCGCACACGATCCCGGAGCACAAGGAGTTTGAATGCGCGACCTGTCATCAACGTGAAGCAAAATCCCGTGAGCTCAAATTCGCGGGGCACGAATCTTGTGTGGGATGTCATCTGAGCCAGTTCATCGACAATTCGGTGACGACTGAAAATCGGGCGATGTGTTCGATCTGCCACTCGTCTTTGGATTCAACGGATCCCCCAATGAAACCCTTTCCGACGAAGTTCAAAGAGGGTTTTAATATGAAATTCAATCACGGAGCTCACGAACGGGGTGAGGGGCGTCCGGCTAACGGATGCGTGTTTTGCCACTCGCCGTCCGGTCCCGGCCAGACCATCCCTTCGGGGATCGACACCCATAATAATTGCTACACTTGCCATACCCCGGAAAGTAAAGTATCAAGCTGCAGTGTGTGTCATGAGCTTGCCCCTTATAGGCGGACGACCATGTCGCAATACAATTTTAGGGGGATTTTCACTCATCGAGATCACCGTGGCGTAGGTTGTGGCGATTGTCACAATGTCATTGCCGGCGCCCCGCAGGGGCGCCAGGTGACAAACATCGCGATACGTCAGCACTTGACCCAGCCAGGTAACAATTGTCTGATGTGCCATAACGGCCGACGCGCGTTTACAGGCAACGATCCGTTCAATGTCGCAAGCTGTGCGAGATGCCATGGAAGCAGCGGACCGTCAATGATCCGGGGCACGAGCCTACCTGAGGGGACTGTGCCGGACACACCGGCTGAGCCTTAGCCGGCGGCCGGCGGGCGATTATGGGACTTATCCGGGAAAACGTTGACATTCGCCATAAAATGGGGTTTTAATAGGGTTCAAACTAATATGAAGAATGTAGGCAAGTTAATCGTCGTTTCTGTATTTTTGTTGTTAGCGGCTTTTGCCTTTTCGTGTGGCCTGGCCGACTCTGGATTGGGATCGGCTCAGCTTAGTGGTGCCTCGCCTACTCCGCCCGCCAACGCCGCGGCTAATTCGAACGCGGTGGCAAATACTGCCCCGCCTGTCACTTCGGCTCCAGGCGATATTCCCGAACAGGTTCTCGGGCAGTCGATCAAGAAAAAATTTGTGCTTGGACAGGACAGCCTTTCGGAATATGGGGAATCACCGTTCGATCACGCGACCCATGCGCTTCTAAAATATAGCCCGGACGGTAATTCAGTGGTCGCCTGCGTGGAGTGTCACCACACGGATCAGCCCAAATCAGCTTTAAAGCCACCACTGTTGACGTCCGAGCGAGACGTGGAATTAACACTCGCCTCGTGGAAGGTTTCAAAGCAAAAAGTTTCGGAGTGTCGTGCTTGCCACTTCCAGACTGGCGATGTTCCCGACGACAAAGAGATGCCTACTGCGAAATATACCGAGGGCGGCAAGACGACGGTCAAGGATCTCAATAACGAGCTCGCGTACCATATTAACTGCAACACGTGTCACGACGCGGCGTTCAAGCTTCGCCCGGCGCTGAAAAGTAAATCTGGATTTGCGACGTCGAAAGACTGCTCGACCTGTCACGTTGTCACCAAGTAATGGCTCTAAAGCAGTGCGGCAAGTGTAGTGAAATGGTTGAAGAGGCCAAGGCATTTTGTCCTGGCTGCGGAAATGCTTTTGTCGAAGAAGCGCGACGTGAAGAGTCTAAATTCGAGAAAATGGACAACACTGTGCAGCTCGGCCAGACGATGTACAATCAAATGCTGTCCGACATGGGTCTCAATATTTCAAAAGGAGCCCCCGTTCGCGAAAAACGTATCGAGATAATAGAACCCGTTGCCGCAACAGCTCCAGCCCCCAAAAAGACGCCCGTTCAACCGCCTTCGTCCCGTGCCGGCGGATCGAGTAAAACTATGTGGCTAATATTGGGCGCTGCTGTCTTATTGTTGGGCTTTATTGCATTATTAGCCGCCGCCGTTTTGCTTTATTTATTCTGGCCGCGCATTGTCTAGACCCTCCGTACAAGTGAGCCAAAAATGCCGCGTGAAATAGAGAAGCACGATGAGATAATCGAAGCTTTTCGAAAGGTCGATATTGTATCCGAGCTCGTCGAGCAACTGCCGAACGGGGAATTTCGCAACGAGCTCGATATGGACATTATCCTGTTTGGCCGCAGCTACCGCGGAAAACAGGTCGGCCCCTACACACGACTGCTCGAATATGCTCCCGGCGAGATCATTGTAAAAGAAAACAGCTGGGAGAGCAGCATATTTTACATCCTGGTCGAGGGCCGACTGGACGCATCCGTCACAGAACAAACCGGAAAGTTAAAAAAAGTCGGCGAGGTACCGCCCGGCAACTCGTTTGGCGAGATGGCCCTTCTATCCGGAACGCCCCGGACAGCAAATGTCTCAGTAGCTGCTGACGGCGGGCCGGCTCTCGTACTTGAACTCACCCGGCCGGCGATAAGACTGCTGCGCAAGCTGCCAAAATTTGGAAAGGCCCTCGATCGTAATTATCGCAATTACGGCCTCTCCTTATCGCTTAATGAGCTAAGAGACTTTTCCGATCTTGACCTTTCCCCCGCCTTGCTGCAGCGTCTCAATGATTCAGCCAGGTTTGCCGTTTACGAGAAAGACCATGTTCTGTTTCGCGAGGGCGACCCGATAAACCGGGTAGTCTTTCTGCGTAATGGATGGATACAGCGGGTAAGCGGCGTCGAGTTTAATCCAAAAGCAGCAGACCTTTTGATCGAAACTGACGAATCTGTCGGGCTCGATTTTATCGGTGCCGGCACCTGTCTTGGTCTCGAGGCGGTCGACGGAGATGCGAAATGGCCGTATACGGCAACCGTCTGGGGGCGGTCCGAGGTGATCGAGGTGGCGGTTTCTCGACTTCGTGATGACAAGGAGATGAGTTCGGCTGTTCTGCCGTATTTCTCGACGTCCTCAGGTCCTGAACAGGGCAAAGCACCCGAACACCCAACAGACCCGCGTGTTCTAACGGCCGCCGGTCGTGAGATCGAGACCGGAGTTGTAGACGGTGTAAACCTGCTAGTGATGGACATGGCAAAGTGCATTCGCTGCGGCAATTGCTCGCTCGCTTGTCATAAAGTGCATGGGCAATCAAGGCTGGTCCGACGCGGTATTCACATTGAGCGACCTGTAAAACCCCAAAGTTCCACGATCCAGAGTGTCCTGATGCCATCCGTTTGTATGCACTGTCAGGACCCAGAGTGCCTGACTGGCTGTCCGACGGGGGCAATCGCCCGTTTCCCTAACGGCGAGATCGACATCGAGCCCAAGACCTGTATTGGCTGTGGCGACTGTGCGACTCAGTGTCCGTACAACGCGATATCGATGATCGCACGTCCGGGACCCACTAACGGCAACGGTGCGGTCAAATCGTTCTTTTCGGCGTTTTCTCTCAGCGAGAAAAAGCTGCCCGAGCCAGTCACTCAGACCGAGAACTTACTAGCCGTAAAGTGCAATCTCTGTAAAGACACCGGTCTTAACCCGCCTGGAGCAAAGACGGCAGCCTATTCCTGCGAAGAGAACTGCCCGACCGGAGCCCTGGTACGCGTAAATCCGCGAGAGTACTTTGACGAGGTAAACAAGACTATCGGTTGGATTCAGCGGAGCAAGACTCACGCGATCGGCGAGAATATACACAAATTCGATAAGTGGGCGATGATCTGGCACGTCCTTCTGGGGCTTCTGGTAATAGCGGGCGGAGCATCGGCCCTGTGGGCGACCCTAACATATACGCAGGATCTCGCTCTTAGCCCCGGGTCTTGGGTCACGATGCGCTGGATAACCGGGCTGACGGGGCTGGCCAGTATAGTTTGGGTGATGCTGTATCCGCTGCGGAAACAGGTTTATCGGCGGCGCGCCGGGGCGCTTAGATATTGGATGATCACCCACATTTACATCGGTGTTTTGGCAGGAATACTGCTGCTGGTTCACGGCGGTACACAGTCCGGAGGCCTGCTGACATCATCGCTGATGATCTCGTTCGATCTGGTGATTGTTTCGGGGCTTTTCGGTGCCGTTTGCTATATGGTCGTGCCCAAATTTATGACGCGCATCGAGCGTGAGCCCCTGCTTCTCGAGGACCTCGAGGCCCGCCGCGAGGAATTGCGGGCCGAGCTTGTTCGTGTAACGGACGAGACCTCCAGCCCCGAACTCAGCGACCTAATACAACGAAAGGTCCGGCGCCGATTCCTTGGACTCAGGTACCTTTTGAGGCAATATTTCAAAAAAGAGGACCTTCCGACGATGCTCGCTGGTGCACGCGAAGAATTCCGGGATGCCGCTTCGAAAATGTCGAGGCTTGACGATGCACGGCTTATGGAAGCAGTAGAAAATGCGGCAACTTTGCGAAGGGTGGACGCGCTTTGCTATCTTCACCAACTGCTCAGGATATGGATAGCTCCTCACGTATTCTTTACTTCGCTAATGCTCATCCTTATGTTGATCCACATCGCTCAGGTTGTTTATTTTAACGTAAGATGACGCCGATACACTGATGGCACGGGACACCGGACAATTCAATATCTATTATGCCGACGGCTTGACCCAGCCTGCGGCCGTAGAAAAAGACGGTATTTTCATCGGCAGGCTGGATACTTGCGAGATCATCCTGGACGATAAGGCTGTATCTCGGATCCACGCCGGTATTAATTTTCGTGAGTCCAAGTACTTCATCGTCAATCTCTCATCCTCGAATATATTAACCCTCAATGGCCGGCCCCTCGGACCCCAAAAGAGCGATGTTCTTGCAGGCGGTGATGTCGTTCAGATCGGACCTTTCACGATCGCCATGTTGCGGCAGGGTGACGCCCTCGCACTCAATGTACAGAGGCAAGTTGCGAGGCCGACCCAGCCGGCTCCCGCAACGGCTGCGGCGAAACCGGAAGAAAAAGCTTCTACTTCGGGTAACGTTCTGAAAGCATTCTGGGAAAAGCGTAACCGTGAAAAAGAAGACTGGGGAACCCGGCTTCGGCCGACTGAAAAACCGCGTCCTGGAAAGGCGATGTATAATTGGCGCCCCACCCGTGACCTGAGACGGCCGTGGCGTGTAGGTTTGTTTATCTGGACCTTCTTAATTTTTGGAGCGCTCGGCGCTTATGCATTTTTCCGATACCCGGATGTTTACGCCCCTAAGCCTTTGACGAGCGCTCACGCCGAAATATTTGAAAGCACAACGATCGCAACTGCGTCGAACGGCAATTCGTGCACAACCTGTCACACTCCTAACGAACCCGTTGAAAGCTCGTGCATAAAGTGTCACCAGGCCGATCAGTTTCACGCCTCGAATACTAAGGCCCACGAAGAGGCGGGAATTACCTGCATGGTTTGCCATGAGGAACACAAAGGCTCGGCATTTAATATGGTTTCGACCGCGATCGAAAGCTGTGCCGCCTGTCATAACGATAACAACCCGAAGACCTACAACGGAAAACCCGTTGGAACGGCCCATGACGGTTCTTATGGTTATCCGATCGCCGACGGTAAATGGACATGGCAGGGAGTTTACAAGGAGGTTTCAAACGCGATACCCGAGATCAACAGCTCGGCTACGGGAGATAAAGACGAACATGCGCGTCTTAACCGGCAGTTTCATACCATCCACGTTGGGCGGCTAAAGGTTGCAGGTGGGTTAAAGGGAGACTCCCGCGGTCTGGTGTCGTGTTCGACCTGTCACACCGCCTTTAATCCAATAGACCGGACCACGCCCCGTGAAACGTGCGCGGCGTGTCACACCAACCAGGGAAATGCAGACGCGCGGGATCTTCGTTTTGCTTCGAGCACGGTAAACTGCATCTCCTGCCATGTCCAGCATCCATACAGCAGCGGCAGGTGGAACGAGTTTTTGACCGAGGACGCGCTTGAACGCCGCAAATCAGCGGTAACAGATCAGATAAAGAAATTAGGCGGACAATGAAAGCATTTCAATTTTTAATCTGCTTCGCGCTCATCGGCCTGCTTATATGGCTGAACCAGAATCCCGTCCCAACGGAGTCACCGGTTTATGGCGGTTTGACCTGGGTCGGCTGGACCAGCATTTTGCTCGTCGGTTTTGCCTTGGGTTTCGTCGTGATCTTCAACGATTCTACGAGGGCATTTGGGTTCTTCAGGGCGCGAGACAAGACGGGCATTCAGCCGGCTCAAATCCGAACTCTAACGGCTGAGGAACTCAAGGAACTCGGTCTCGATAAGTTTCGAGGCCCGAGCTACCCGCATCCTATAATCTTTCCCGAGCGATGCATCGGCTGCCAGGCATGTGTCGATGCATGTCCGCATGATGTGCTTGCGATCGTTGACGGCACGGCCGCCGCGGTCGCGCCTGACCTCTGCATGGAGGATACAGCGTGTCAGGCCGAATGCCCTGTAAATCCGAAAGCCTGTATTGTTATCAACACAACGAAAGATGTGCGTTCACTGCCGACTCCGACTCGTGACGGATCTACCTTCCAAACGAACGTACCAGGATGCTTTATCATCGGTGACGTCTCAGGCGTTCCGCTTATAAAGAATGCGGTAAAGGAAGGCGCCGATGTTATTGCCCATATCGCAGCCGACCTTAGTTCCGCATCTCCCGAGCCCAAAGCAGAATACGACGTGGCGATAATCGGCATCGGCCCCGGAGGAGCTTCAGCTGCCGCCGCGGCCAGCGAGGCTAATCTGCGATACGTAGGGATTGAGCAGGATAAGATACTCTCGACGATCGACCTGTATCCAAAGGGCAAATACATTTTCTTCAAGCCTGATACCAAAGACTGGATGGGCGGGATACCGGCTGTCGGGCTCGGGCTCGCAAAGCCTAAATACGGCGCCGCGGATACGGCTGTTGAAAATCAGGCTATATACGACGCTGTCGGTCCTCAGCTCGATCCTTTGATCGCGGAATACGGTCCACAGATAAATCAGGACCTTATCGCGAAGATCCCCTCGGCTCTGCGGCCTGAAATATCGCCTTTGTTGTCAGATAAGATCGAGTCGGAACTTAAACGCCGGGTCGCCGCCTTTCTTCGATCCCAGTCTGGCAGTGACTGGCTGGGCGCGTTCAATGCACATTTCCGCCCCTCTGCCTCCGAGCATATGCACAGATTCGGCCAGGAGATCGTCGATCAGCTCCAAACGAAAATACCGGGCGACCAAAGAGAGAATATACTCGACGTTTGGCTGGGTAACCTTAGTGAAAAAGGTGTAATAATCAACGAGAATGAGAGCTGCAAGACGGTCAACCGAGCCGAAGACGGTGATTATTTTGTCGTCAAGACCGAACGCGGACCTGAAAAGGCCCCGCAAACGTACATGGCCCGGCGCGTCATTATTGCTATCGGGCTTCGCGGAGCGCCTAACAAGCTTCGCCTGCCAAACGAGGACCTCAAGATAAATATAGACGGAGCGGAGACCGAAAAGGTCAAGTATGGATTGTCTGACCCAATGCAGTTTCGCGGGAAGCGGCTCGTCGTGGTCGGCGGCGGTAACGTGGCTGTCGAAGCTGCGGTCGATCTGGTTGCCGTACGCGATGGGGCCGCCATTTCCCCGCGTAAGCCTGAAGACATGAACCAGGTGACGATACTAGTTCGTGACTATCTGGCACCGACGGTAAAGTTTGGAAATAAGTTCCAGCTATATAACTGTGCCGATGACGGTCTTATCGACCTGCGTTTTGGGGTCGGGATCAAGGAAATGCGTGAAAACGAGCTGGTTATCGAAAATGTCGTTACCAAAGAAGAACTCGGCACCATCCCGAATGATTTCGTGTTTGCGTTGATCGGAGGCGAGCGTCCGAATCGCTTCCTGGAGTCGATCGGTATCACCATCAAGTAATCGTCGGTATTGTGTCCGACATTATTTTTCGAATGCTTAAACTAAAATCGAATGAATGGCGTCCCGTGAGCATCAAACCTACGTCGGAACAAGTACAGGTATGTTAGGATCATTAAGAGATTTTTCTATGAGTGAAGGTAGTACATATGTGGGCCTAGGGGAAAGAATGTCACAGCGCATGGCCCCGACGTGCGATTGGACTGACATGAGTTCAGGTGAACACTTCGTGCAGTTTTTTGAGTCCGATGATTTTATCGTCAACGAGGTGTCTGAATACCTCATTCACGGACTGAAATCGGGTGAAACATGTATCGCCGTTGCCACCGGTGACCACCTCGCCGGGATCAAAGCAAGAGTCGCGACTTTTTCGTATGATCTTGAACAGGCGATCAAGGATGGACGGTATATTGCATTGGACGCACACGAAACCCTGGAGAAGATCCTATCCGACTGCGTGCCGGATCCACAAAAATTTTCCGACGTGGTCGGCAATCTGGTCAAACGAGCCGCTGATTTGGGCGGTGGGGTACGCATTTTTGGGGAAATGGTGGGTGTCCTTTGTTCACGCGGAAACTACGATTCGGCGGTCAAGCTCGAGGGCTTGTGGAACGAACTGCGAAAGCGGCATCGGTTTTCACTTTTTTGCGGTTATTCTATGTCGCACCTTCAGCATCGCGATGCTACTGCTCGGATGGGCGAGATTTGTTCGGGCCATACCAACGTGCTGCCTACAGAAACCTATTCTTCGATCTCGAGCCCAAATGAACGGTTAAAGCATATTGCCGCCCTTCAGCAGAGAACGAAACAGCTCGAAGCCGAGATTGCCGAACTGGAGAGACGGATATCGTCCAGACAATCGAACGTGGACGTCGGCGCGTTGATGCCCTCGGCCGCCTGACCTACATCATTTTTTTCTTTTTAATAACGTACGAAGAGCAGAAAGCGAATTGCCAAAGGCCTCGGGATCGTCCTGAGGCCTGCACGCTATTGCGCGGTCGTCGATAAAAGCGGCGGCACGTGGTTTTCCTTTTCCGATGTAGACGTCGGCGAATGGAAATTTGTGCTTTTTAAGCCAGTCGGTAACATTTGTGCGCAATTCCTCAGGGGTTGCGATAATAGTACCGGCCTGATCACCCGGGTCGAGAGAGCACCGGGTTGTAAAAACAACGACATCAGCGATCTCGGATAATTTTGTAACGAATTCCAAAGCTCCCGGCAGCGGCTCACCGATATTGTCGAGCCCCTTCCAGCCATCGTACCAGGCCAGTACCCCGTCCAGATCTACACATACGCGAGGCCGCTTTCGAACAGACGGTTTTGGTTTTGCCTTCTTAGCTGGTTTTGCTGCTTTTGGCCGGGCCCTCGATTGATCTGACTTCTTAGATAATTTCGGCAGCGGGGCCGGAACAGCCGCGAGCATCGCCTCGATCGCCTCGCCGCCTTCGAGCCACTCGTTTTCTCCATCGGCGTCAAAATTCCACAAACGACTGTAATGACGTCGCGTGTGATGACGGCCCGGCACCCGCAGGCCGTAGGGCAGATCGGCGTCCTCCACCGCGCCCTTTGGCGGAAATACCTCCGGCTTGCGAGGCAGGCCAAACTCTTCATAATCTGATCTCAGATTTGAAACGAACTCGAAAGTGTCGGCCAGGGGGTATTCCTTGTCGAGCAGTACCCACAGGTGATATCCGCCAACCCCGTTACTGTCCATCAGCAACGGGTCCATTCCCTGCTGGCGCAGCCGGGCGGCCCAGGTTATCACGGCAGAAAAATTGGCTGCTGATACTTCGTCGGCATCCGTTACAGATTCGTTATGAAGGTCGACGTCAACGGCAAACCACTTACAGGTCGAATGGTCACTGATGGAATGAAGGCCTATCAAATGATTCGGCTGATGACCCGCAAAATGCCGGCGAAGCTTATTGAGCGTGACCATTAAGGCACCCTTTACCCGCCGGTCGCGGGTGGGCAGCATAACGACACCGATCTCGCCCCGTTTGAGGGTATATTGGCTCCATACGTCGCGGCGGTTCACCAGCCTTTCCATTGCCCAGTCGGCTAGTTGGTCCGAATAGCGCTCCCATTCCTCGGCTATCCAAAGCAGCCGCTTATCATCTGCAAATTCGTTAAAGTGTACGAGAGCCATCCGCTATTCCGCCTTTTCCCACCCGCCAACAAACTTTTTCTTTGCCAGTTCGTCGAATTGTGCATTTGCTTTTTTTTCAGTGTGAGCGATCTTAATATCTCGTTCGAGCGCATTCTCACGGTTTGGACTGAAATCCGTCAGATAAACGACATACGCGGGGAATTGGCCGTCCTCTTCTTTATTGGTCTTCCACAACAAGATCTTACGGACCATCTTATTGCCCTTCATTGTCTTGGTATAAACCTCGCGGCGGATCAGTTTGCTGGGTGTGCTTTTGGTCTCGATGGCCGGCTGCTCGACATTCGGGACGGGAACGAGCTCACTGATCTGTCTAATGTTGACGTCCTCGACCGTCGCTTCCTTATCGTCCCGGAGCCGGACGAACTGCGGCGAGATCATACTGACGATCGGCATTCGCTGCAAGGCTGAATAGCGTTTGCCGTTCCATTCGAGCACCATTCGGTTAACCGGACCACCCCGGGCACGCTCAGGTATCAGGTCAAGACACGAGATCTCGATCACGGGGCCCGGATTGATCATTTCATATGCAACATAGTCGTTATTGACGGCCACGTAATCCGAGGGCACGATCCGGCGGCGGAGCATTCCGGCGATCTCCTTTCGACCTTCGTCGGTAAATCCGCCTCCCACACGCCCCAGTTCGTGAAACGTTCCGTCATCCCGTATCACTGCCACGAGCAGGTCGTGGAGCATTCCCTTTCGCTCATCCGTGCCCTCGGAAAATCCGATAATGGCGGCAT
Organism: Pyrinomonadaceae bacterium; assembly: GCA_041751355.1. Lineage (GTDB taxonomy): Bacteria > Acidobacteriota > Blastocatellia > Pyrinomonadales > Pyrinomonadaceae > OLB17. Next base: position 24,784 of record JBGSXN010000071.1, on the reverse strand, counting down.
CGATATTGTGACGAACCTTTAGCTTGAACCATCCCGCACGATCGTGGCGGACCACCAATCCCTCGGCACCTTCGCCGATCACCCATTCGGTAAATGCCTCCATAACGCTGTCGGAAGTGTCGGCAATCACGTAATCAGGCGAATGAACTCGTTTACCGCCTTTGAACCATTTATCCAGCAGCTTGTAAACCGTTGCGGTCGAATCAACCTCTTCACCATCGAGTTCGATTACGTCGAAAACGGCCACGCCCAGCCGTTCGAGTTGCTCCTCCGACTCCGGCGAGCGAAGCACCCTGACAACCTGCTGTACACGTTGGGCCTGTGACGGCTCGTCCTTCAGATATATCTCGGCTCCCAGAACACAATTTTTAACTTTGGCCTTTTTTAAGAGTTTCACCGCCTCGACATAGGCCGGCAGACCGACGCGTACGGTACCGCCCGGATTCACCGAGATCATGTCCTTACCATCGAAAAAAAGCATCGTAAACTCGCCGTCATATTTGCGCGCGGCGAATAGGCCTTTAACCTTCGGCAGTTTAAAAACATCGGTCCCGGCAATAGGCTTCATCTTGCCGCTGATCTTCCGGCGATATTCCTGCGCCCGCTGCTGAAGCAACGGTTGGGCGAGGTTGGTTGCCTTACCCGTACAATATTCGCCGTGCTTACAGGTAAATGTAGATTTATCGAATTTAAGATCCAGCGGGTTCTTCCTCCTTTGGCTTGGTCAGTTCCATATTGGAAAGATGGAGGACCAGGCAGTATGAATCTCCCTGGATGCGCCCCTCGAGAAATGCGTTATATGGTTTGCCCCCCCGGTTCATAACGATCGGTTCATCACCTTTCGCACCGCCGCGAACGAGCAGAAGCGAATCTTTCTCGTCCAGCTCTTTGGCCATGTCGAAGAGAAAGTCGAACGTGAGTCCGTTTACATGAGCGAGCTGCTTCTTATTCGTGAAAACAAACTTACGGATCGCCTCTTCTTTCTTGATAAATTTGCCGGTCCATTTTAGCGGCACATCTGTATTGAGGTTCTGCGGCAGTTTCCGACGCGGCCGGCGATCGCGCACCTCTCCGTCCGGGCCCGAAATGACCTCGAATTCCAGGACCGCGTGCACGATCCCCTTTTTCGTGACATATACCCGGGATGTGTCAGTGAGATACATTCCAAATCGTTCGAGATCGATCTCCGGGTCACCCTTGATCAGATCATTAGCGACTTTTGTCAGGGTCCGCCGCTTTTTCAGGAGTTCGGGCAGATCATGCGTTGTGTCGGATTTCAGGACTTTCTGCGTAGTGACCGGATCTCCCTTTTTGTCGACATACAACATTTCGCGTATGGGAACCAGGCCTTCCAGGGCTATCACGGCATCTCGGCCTTTGGGGTTTGCGATATTGATGGGCATGGAGATTTACAATAGGTCAAAGGAAAGATCGTCTGCTGAGACCTCATCTTCCTCGATAGCATCGAGCGTTGCGGCCTGATTTAACTTCAGATATTGCAGCGTTGCTTGCTGACCGATGATCATAAATGCATCTTTCTTCGCATTTCCGATGATAAAGGCTTCGTCCGCATCGATCCCGTCGCGGTAGCTGAACGGAAACGTGTATATCCGGCCCTCACCGAGATGGTCGCACAAGAGGTCCATACTGCTTTCTTCCGCCGCCTCGAGCATATAGACCGATTTAACGATCAGCGAAAGGTAATCATCTATCTCGGCCTTGTTCAGGTTATTTGGAACACCAAAGGATGATTTAACGGTTTCTAGTTCGCGTCCTTCGCGGTCGACGGTCTTAATCTCGCTCCGTTCGATCGAGTCGCCCTTGACTGTGACCATTTCGAGAGCAGTGCCCCCTTTATCGATCAGAGTGTTACCATCAGCGGCCAGCACCTTGATCTCCGCGGGTCTTTTGCGTTCGTCAAAAGCTTCGATCTCGATCTTTCCGTAGAGACTCTCACGGTCTAACTTTTTTAGCGTAACCGAAAATTCTTCGCCATCCAGCACTAAGATCAATGGTCGGGGCATATTTCAAATAAATTACACCAGTTGCTCCAAACAAACAAAAAAACGGGTGCCGTTTTGCAGCACCCGTAAACCATATTTTGAATCTAGGTTAAGGACGCCTCCCGGTGACCAATTGAACGATCAGCACAACAACTGCTACAACCAGCAAAATGTGAATCAGATTTCCGAGCGACGCCCCGGCGAAGCCAAACCCTAATGCCCAAAGTACAAGCAATATTAAAATGATAGTCCAAAGCATAGTTAGTATCCTCCTTTCTCAATCGCTAAAACGAAGTTATTTTTATGCGCGTGCACCAGCCTTTTTTGAAGTGCTGCTGCCGCCAGTTTTCTTAGTGGCTGTTTTTGTTGTAGAAGATCTGTTCATCCGACTCGCGCCCGTCCCACTTTTCGAGCTCGATGACGACTTTGCTGCCGGGCTGGCGGCAACGGACCTTTTGGCTCCGGACTTGCCCTTTCCGGCGACCGTCATACCTTTTCCGTTAGAACTCCTGGCTTTGGTGCCTACGCTTTTCCCGGCTGTTTTGGAAGTTCCTGCCGACTTACCGCTATTTTTAGGGGTACCCGTTTTTGACGCGGTTCCGGACTTCGCACCGACCGACTTGGAGCTCGGTTTTGCGGATTTCGATGTACCGGATTTAGCTCCTGAGGTCGTCGCTTTGCCACGTTTTGCGTTTCCCGTGAGCGAAGTTCCTGATTTTTTAGCGCTTTTGCCTTTAGCGGGCTCGACCGTTTTTATCACGGCTTTAGCTGTACCGACGGCTGCTCCGGTGGCCGCACCCTCAAGGATATCGCCTACCACCTCTTTAGCTTTTTTGTACGCTGCATCTAGGGTTCCCTTACTCTTGCCGCTGGATGACCCTGTCTTTTTGGCGGCTACGGTCGGTTTTTTACTGCTGTTAGATTTTTTAGTTGGCATATCTCTCTCCTATGTTTTAAAGAAAACAACTTGTCATTCTTACGATAAAAACTTAACGGGCGTTTGTATTGGCGATCGTTGCGGGCGATTCGATCGTTCCATCCCCGGAAGCTCCGAGAAATAACACAATAGCGATAATAGCTGCGATCAAAATGAATCCCCCGATCGATAAAAAGGCCCAATTGACTCCACGATAGGCCTTTGCCGTATCTTCACGAACGACTTTTTCCTCTCCGTCGACATTTATTACGTCTTTAGACATTTGGTGCCCTCTCCATAAACGATGATTGGCGAGATCCGTGCGAACATGTAGCGGATGTTCTAGGTGTGATCGGATCCCGCCAGACCGGTCAGGGTAAAAGGTACCCTGCCTTATTTGCAAGCGTTTTACGATTGCCTACAAAAATATTTCTTTTCAACGAGCCTCACACCGATGCGTCCATTCCTTATGAAACTGAGCAGCCCGCCTCGAAATAACAACTGCATGCAGCCTGCTCTACTTTCTTGCGATCGCTGATCGAGATGCCGCCGCGTGAATAATCAATAAGTTTCTTGCTTCTCAATTCCTGAGCGATGCATGTAATGCTTGGTCTGTACACTCCGAGTGTACGTGCGATCTGCTCATGCGTGAGGTTCAGCGTACTTCGACCACATCGATCCTGCACCATCAAAAGCCAGGTGCAGAGGCGTTCGCGAACTGAGTGATACATATTACAGATCGCTTTTTGTGAGATCTGTCTGATATAGAGATCGACAAACTGGCTTATGCTGGTCCTGAGTTCAGGATTTGACTTGAGCAGCTTGTCAAAAGTTTCGGCATCGAGCCTCAGCGCCGTCCCTGCTTGTGAAACCTGTGTACAATTAGGGGCCGTGTGCGAATCTGAAAATAGCGATGATAGTCCGACAGCTCCCTCACGTCCGGTAACGGCTATCTCGACCATTCTGCCGTCCTCAAGTATCTTGAATTCCGAAACTACCGCGGTTACCGGAAAATAAATGTATTCGAGATCGTCACCTTCCTGATATAAAAATTGTTCTTTTGTTAAGGCTACCGGTTTCAATGACGATTCGAGCGATTTTCGCAACTCCGCCGGAAGCTCCTTGATTATTGAATTCTCTGGCTCCGTGATCACGGGCATCGCGGGGCGAAACGGGTTTTCGGGTGTTCGTTTCCGCTCGACCGGCCGCGAACTTTTCATAAAGACCGGTGAAAATCCCTCTTCGATCACAAAATCTGATTGTATTGTTTCTCTGAAATCCATATCTCTTTCCCCTTGATAAAGCGCCTGACTTCAGGCTTTTGAATTTTCGAGCAAGGAACGTCTAGCGTTCCTTGCTCTTCCCCTTGACCATCGAATAGGCGACCCCTTTTTGACAATCTCGCTCCATCACTAGCGAACCGCCTTGGCCTATTCGATGTATCGATTATGTACGACCAAGCGTACTAAGAATATCGGGAAGTTACGGAATGTTATTAGGGGAGTTGCGGAAGATTTTTAGGGCTTTTAACCCGGGGACAGTAGGGAAAATCCCTAATCAGTAGGGGTATCGTAACGCCGGATCAATTGTCCTGCAGCCAGTTCTGCAAAATTGCGTAGCGAACAATGTCTATCCTGCTGGAAATACCGAGTTTACGCATAGCATTAGCTTTGTGAGCCTCGATCGTTTTGACACTAACCTCGAGGCGAGTTCCTATCTCTTTATTGCTGTATCCGAATGAGATCAGGCGCAAAACCTCTTCCTCTCGATCAGTGAGATCGCCCTTTGTTTCGCCGCGGACAGATTCGGCCCGACTGACATAACCTCCCATCACTTTACGAGTAAGGCTCGGATCGAGATAGGCGTTACCGGCGGCCACGGTTCTGATCGCATGGAGCAGGTCCGTTGGAGCGCTCTGCTTAAGGACATACCCGTTGGCACCGGCCCCGATCAATTGCTTGAGGTAACCATCGTCCGTATGGCGGGTCAGTGTGAGTATCTTAATATCCGGCAGCAGTTCGCGAAGCTTTTTAGTAGCTTTTAGCCCATTCATGTTCGGCATCGAGATATCCATTACGAGAAGGTCGGGCACCAGGCGCATTGCCTCTTTGATCGCAAGTTCACCGTCACCCACTTCGCATATGACCTCCATATCCGGTTGGGCGTTGACCAACAGCTTAATGCCTTCTCGAACTGTCTGGTGATCCTCGGCAAGCAGGATCCTTAATTTTCCCATTCTTTTTAATTCTACACCGTGAACGGTACTTTTACGTAAATTGTCGTCCCTTTGCCTGGAGCAGACTCGATCTCGACGCTCCCGCCAACGAGTGACGCTCGCTCACGCATTCCAACCAAACCGAGCCCTTTACCGGACTCGCTGGGCAGCTTTTCGGCGACCGGCACGAAACCCAGCCCGTCATCTTCTATGATGAGTATCACATCATCGCCACGTTTCTCGAGTATTACCGTCACCTGAGACGGCCGTGCGTGTTTAGCGATATTATTAAGCGCTTCTTGGGAAATGCGGTATAGATGGGTTTCCGCATCCCGGTTTAGCCGTTGGCCTGAGAGATTTGCCGAATAAAAATCGGCAGGGATCTCGTAATGCTTGGACCACTCGTTCACGAAAGCCCCGATTGCATCGACTAGCCCCAGATCGTCGAGAGCTGAAGGTCGAAGTTCCCAGGCGAGAAAGCTCACCTCGGAATCTAATCTCTCGGCGATATCCTGGAGACGTTGGACCCTGGTCGCAAACTCAGCATCACTTGGTGACGAATCTTTCAGAGAAGCTATCTTGAGCCGAAGAGCTGTTAGACGTTGTCCGAGCTGATCGTGCAGGTCGCGAGCGATCCGCCTTCGCTCAAATTCCTGGCTGGACACGAGCCGTCTCAGAAGGTCGATTCGCTGCCGTTCGGCGACCTCTCGCTCCTCCATTTCTTTGACGAGAGCGAGATTGGTGTCGGCCAGTTCGCTGGTACGTTCCTTTACGCGCAGTTCCAGTTGGTCGTGGGCACGCTGGAGTTCCTCGGCTTGGCGCTTCTTATCGGTGAGATCGCTGGCAATCTTAGCGTAACCCGATAATTCCTTTCCTAAATACAACGGCATCAACACGCCGCTCGCAAAAAAGCGCGAGCCGTCCTTCCTGAGATGCCAGCGTTCATCAGATGCCCGTCCTTTCTTTCGAGCCGTCTGCTTCTCCTTTTCCGGAACGCCGTGTTCGATGTCTTCGGGCGTGAAAATCATGTCCCCGGACATACCTATTGCCTCAGCATGTTCATAACCGAAAGTTATTTCCGCCCCTCTATTCCAGCTATCGATTTTTCCCTCGCTGTCCATCGAAAAAATGGCATAGTCCGTAAAGCTTTCCATGAACATGCCCATTCGCTCTTCGCTGGATCGCAGCAGATCCTCGGAACGTTTTAGATCGGTAAGATCGTGGGTAAGGCTATAGTAACCGTGCACAGAACCGTCAATTCCGATATCCGGAACAAGCGACACATGTACATAACGCGTTCCCGCATTCTTATAGGTCAGCACAGTCTCGAATGTCGATTCGATGCCGGACAACGCCTCATCGATCCTCGGCTTCATTTCACGATAGGCCGCTGTTCCGACAATTTCTTTTACCTTTTTCCCGATAAGTTCGTCAGGACGGCGGCCGAACCATTCAATGTATTTGTGATTAACAAATCTATACCGCTCTTTGCTGTCAACATACGAGATAAGGGCCGGAACCGCATTCGTGACCACTCGCAGCTGATATTCGCTGAGCCGGACCCGCTCTTCGGTTTCCTTTCGATCGGTAATATCGAGATTTACCCCGCATACTCTGGTGGCTCGTCCCGTTTTGTCGCGAGTGACCCGCGCCTTTGCCTCCATCCAGCGGATCGCACCGTCCTGACGAACAATACGAAATTCATCACGAAAAACCTCTTCCTCAGATTCGACTACGTCGAGCAGATGCGTTCTTACACGCTCACGATCGTTGGGATGAAGATGGGAGCTCCAGTATTTTTCGTCTGGATTAATGTCACTCGGCTTCTCACCGTAAAACTGCCACATCGTCTCGGACCAATACGTGCGTCCTCGCACGAGGTCCCAATCCCAGATTCCGACATTTCCGGCCTCCTCAGCCATGAGACGCCGCTCTTCCGATTCGAGTAATTCCTTTTCCGTGCTCTTTCGATCACTTATGTCGCGAACGATCGACATGATCAGACGTTCGCCGCCGAAGTCTCCGCCGTTGGACTTAACCTCGGCAGGGAACGCCGTCCCGTCCTTCCGAACATGGGTCGTCTCAAAATGAGTACCTTTATTATTGGCCTGGTCAATCTGGTCCGCAAGATTTTTTAGCGTCTCAGGGTGCCTGATGTCCCGAAGGTTCATCTGTAGAAACTCATCGCGGCTATAACCATAAGTTTCAGTTGCCGCCCGATTGACATCTACAAATGACCCGTCCGGCTTAACGAACCAGATCACGTCGGATGATTCTTCTGAGAGCAGCCTATATCGTTCGAGCAGACCCTCGGTAACTTTCCGATCAGTTATATCGATGGATGATCCCATATATCCGGTGAAAGATCGTCAGGTCGTCTATCTGGTAAACGGGGCACTATTCGTTCCGTAAAAACCGGACTCGATCTGACCTGACTTTTATTAAAAGTTTATACTCTGCATCAAAATTAACAAACCGCAATTACCCCGTGGGGCCAAACCGGGCTTATTAATTCGACCTCGGCACAGAATATGTATTCCCCCTTACCGACTACCTTTTATCCGTGACTTAGAATCAGCTTTCGAAAGGTCAGCAAGTTCTAGCGGATAGTAAAATTACCAGGGTTCTATTTAAACGAATTAAACGAAGTAGAAAGGAGCAAATAAAATGAACGCGATCGAGATGTTAAAGGAAGATCATGAACGAGTGGATGCGCTGTTTCAAAAGGCCAAGGCAAATGAGGACGGGGACAACACGCAAATTTTCGAAATGATAAAGGAGGAGCTCGATGTACACGCCCATATCGAAGAAACGATCTTTTATCCTCGACTGATCGAGGAGGGTGACGAGGAACTTAAAAAGATCGTCCTGGAGGGGATCGAGGAACACCGGCAGGTAAAAATGTTTCTTCGCGAGCTTGCCAATCTCGCCGACGATAGCGAAAGATTCGACCCGAAATTCACCGTATTAATGGAGGATGTCGAACATCACGTTGAGGAAGAAGAGGGTGAGATGTTTCCGTTGGTCGAGAGCCAATTCGATGAAAGCGCCTTAGACGAAATGGGAGCGGAAATGGAAGAAGAAAAGGGCAACTTTCAGTCTAAGTCCTCATCTGCCGGCGCTCGGTAAGAAAAAGCTGCATGGACACATCCGGCTCCGCCGTGCAGGGCGGAGCCATTTTTTCGACGTAGCGTACCGCCTTATGAATGAAACACCCGTAAAACAAATGAGCAAAAGGGCTCCACAGGGTGCCCCCCCGTCGTCAGATACTGCGCTACTCCTGATAGACGTAATAACGGATTTTCAATTTGAGGATGGCCAAAAGCTTTGGCATAACGCACACCCGATCGTCCAGCCTATCGCTGTGCTAAAAGCGAGGGCCAGAACCGCGGGAATACCCGTGATCAATGTGAACGATAATTTTGGCAACTGGCAGGAGGACCTCAAACGGCAGGTCGAGCGGATAATGGCAGACTCGAAGGAAGGGCGCGAATTTATCTGCAAGATCAAGCCTGATCCTGACGACTATTACATCCTGAAACCACAGCGGTCTGGTTTTTACGAGACTCCGCTTGCGGTTCTGCTGGGTTCCATGGAAGTCAAGAATCTAATTATCGCGGGTATTACCACTGATATCTGCGTTCTTTTCACAGCGCATGACGCGTACATGCGGGGCTTCAAAGTGAGAGTCCCGGCTGACTGTACTGCTGCCGTTGAGAACGAGCATAAAGACGAGGCTCTGAAATTAATGAGCCGTGTAGCAGATGTTGACACGTCGCCGTCAGCAGAAATACGAATGAAATCCCGAGGCGAAAAGCAAAAAAATTGATGCATCCCATATCGATGGAATGCATCACAGCGCCTTACAGCGTCAGTAGGAAAGAGGATACATTAAAAAGATACTCAATAATTCAGGTTAGGTTTGTAATACAACTTACAAAACTTTAACTTCTTACAATTTTTTCGTCGCACCTATTGGGCATATATGAAAGGCAGATTCGTAGTTCATGAGCATCACGCACGGAATCTGCATTTTGATCTGCGGCTTGAGATCGACGGTGTCTTGAAATCGTGGGCAGTGCCTAAGGGCCCCTCTTTCAATCCGGCCGACAAACGGTTGGCGGTCGAGGTGCCGGACCACTCAGTGAGCTATATCGATTATGAAGGCACTATAAGCGAAGGAAAATACGGGGCCGGCGAGGTCAGGATCTGGGATAACGGCACATACGAGACCGAGGATGATCCGCTTGCTCAATTTAATGCGGGGAAGATAGTATATGAGTTCTTTGGCCTGAAGCTTCGCGGGCAGTTTGCCTTGGTGAAAATGAAAAACCGCGGCAATAACTGGCTTCTGATAAAGGCCGACGATCATTTTGCGGACCCCGAATGGAAACTCGAAACGGTTCTTTAGTTACGCGGCCGTGGTCTCACCGCCCAGCAAAGTTAAAACTTCGCCAGTGATATAACTCGAATCGACATTCGACGCGAAAAAGACAAATGCCGGAGCAACCTCTTCGGGTTGCGCGGGACGCTTCATCGGGGTATCTGCTCCGTGTTCGGCAACTTCATTAGCTTCCTTATCCGCGATATTCAGCGGAGTCCAAACTGGGCCGGGTGACACGCAGTTTACACGAATTTTCTTTTCGGCCAGATTCTGCGCCAGTGATTTCGTAAATGCATGTATCGCCCCTTTAGTTGCCGAATAATCCAGCAGCTCAGGCGAGCCCTCCAGGCCTGTGATAGATCCGCAATTCACGATCGCGCTTCCGGGACCGAGGTGTTTCATAGCGGCGCGCACCATATAGAAATAGCCGTAAATGTTGGTCCTGAACGTTGTGTCTAATTGCTCGTCCGAGATCTCTTCGATAGTTTTGCGATGATTTTGATACGCCGCGTTATTGACGAGAATGTCTAGTTTGCCGAGTTTCTCCACGGTCTTATTCACTGCGCTGCGACAAAATTCCGGATCTTTTACATCGCCGTCTATCAGCACACATTCCCGCCCCTCTTTCTTAACAACTGCGGCCGTTTCCCTGGCGTCAGACATTTCTTCTGGTAAAAAGACGATGGCGACGTCGGCACCTTCGCGTGCGTAGAGGACCGCAACCGAACGTCCAATACCCGAATCTCCGCCCGTTATCAGTGCTGCCTTGCCTTCGAGTTTGCCCGCGCCCTTATATTCTGGTGATAGATACTGCGGCCTGGGGTCGATCTTGCTCTCTATGCCCGGGCGATCCTGTTCTTGTTCCGGCATCGGGCTCTCGGGGCGGCTCCCCGTCTGCTGATGATCTTCGCTGTTCATAGATTTCTCCTCATTCTTTCTGCCTTTCGCTGGGCTAGGTCGGCCACTAGCACACGCGCCGTGAGAATAACCTTTTCTTTGAAAGACTCGTCCATTCTACTCGCACTGTCGAATTCAATTTTGTTTGTGAGAATACAGAGCGGCCTGATTTCTAATTGATCAGACGATTGATAGAACGAGCGAGTTCCATTCTGGTGATCGATTTCGCCGGGTTTGCCCGGTTTCCGTGAAGCCGGATCAGGTCCTTTTGAAGCGCGAGAGCAAAATAGCCTCGCCATTGTTGAGGGATGTCGTTGGCGTCGACGACTGTGAGCGGCAATACCGCAGTCGCAGCAGCAGCCTCGAGACGGGCAGCCTTGATCAGGGCAACCACGGCAACCAAACGTGAGGTCAGCGTATGCGGGCTGAACCGTTCCCCCGTCGCATCGAAGATCATACGCCCGTCGGGGCCCGACTGGATACTTTCAACGGCGTTTCGAGTCGTAATATCCCTGACATCGAGATACATCGGGGTAGAGGCAACATATTGCGGGACGAGCCCCGCACGAACGAATGCGGCTGAAAATTCGAATCTGGAAACCGCCCAGTCAGGCCGGTATCTATGCCCCTCGGGCATGATAATGTTTGCCAGCAGGCTCCGCTCGGCTTCGGCTATGAGCTCGGGTGATAAGGCCGACAGGTCCGGGAGGTCCGGGTATTCAACACGAGTAACTTCTACAATTCCATGCACATTCTGAGCTGTGCCGACGCCGGCTGAATGCTGGATACCAGCGCGATAGCTCTGGCTCGAGGGATTTCGAAGCACTATTTTTTCTCGACGGCCGGTAATGCCGGGAAGATTCAAATAATTCGATTCTCCGACTATCGTGCCGCCGGAATATAATCTCAGTCCGAAATCATTAGCACTCAATCCCCACGAAACGGCGACAGAGGCCTGTACCACATTGGATGGCAATGAAACGCTGACCGAGCGCTCAGTACCGGGAACCACATTCTCAGTAAACGTCTGAGTCTGGGCCGTAACAAATTTTACTGATCCCCGTGATAACGTCGAGCGAAAAATACCCATTCGACGGTTTGGAAAGGCGGCCTCGAGGACAGCCGAGTACGTGTTCAGCATTCCAGCCCCGGCTTCGTGATAAAAATAGCGCGGCAGCGGCGTCGCCGTCCGGCCCAATATATCCTTGATCTGTGCCGGATTGAGGGCCGGGTTAGCCTCAAGCATTAGTGCGATCGCACCCGCCACCTGAGGAGCCGAAAACGATGTCCCGCTGGCGGTCGTATAGTAAGGCATTTCGGCCAGCGACAGCCGCTGTGTATCAGCCCCTGCCAGCCCGCCGATACTCGTTATGGTCGGCAAACTTCTAAGGCTTGCGACGTTGATGCCCGGGGCAACTAGTGTAGGCTGCCCGCCGCTGCCAAACGAACCGCGAGAAGAAAAGCCGGCCAGCACTCCTTTTTCGTCCGTCGCTCCTACACTGACAACCCACGGAGCCATGGCGTACGGATTCATTGTATTGTTGCCCGGACCGGTATTTCCGGCTGAGAACACCACGTTGATGCCCCGCTCGGTCAGCGTCTTTGAAGCAATATTAACCGGATCATTAAGATCAAAAACGGTATTTGCAGAGAAACTGCAATTGACGACCTTAACGTCGTAGATCGCGCCTTTTTCGAGAAGGTAATCAAAACCGGCCAGGACACTTGTCAAATTGGCATCGCCGGCACTTAAACCCAACAAGCGCGATCCGGGTGCGACGCCGCTGAATTTGCCGCCTGAGTTTACGCCGCTGGCGGCAATAATTCCCCCGACAAAGGTGCCATGGCCTGCGACAAGATCCGTGTTAGGAACATTCTCAACCGGAATGGGATCCATAAAGCCGATGGAAGCGCTCTGCACATCAGCAAGACGCACATTCTGAACAACCTTACCCGCAAGGTCCGAATGCTGAGAATTGATACCCGTATCCAAAACGGCAACTGTCACATTTCTACCGGATACGGGAGTTCCGGCATTTTTTGTGCTTAGATCGCCGTCCGTCGGAACACGCTCGATCCCCGTGGTTTTAAAATATGGGTCGGCGTCAAATGTCAGCGTGCGATTGCCGTAAATGGATCGTACAGTCGCAAGTCGCGAAACCGCGATTATCTGCTCACGAGTACCTGTCACATAGACCATCGGCAGTGCGCGAAAACGCGTTCCGCCCATTATGCCTAATTCCCTTAAACGTTCGAGGTCATCGTTCGTGACCGGGGCGTGATAGACGATTACAGCATTAAAATTGCTATCATCTGTGGCGTTATTGAGTGCGATCGCCAACTCGGGATCGACACTTTGAAGCCCTGTCTGGCTGTCAGCACCGGTCAGGGTAATGCCATCGATATTGGTCATCACGATGCCGTCGGCACCGGTCAACGTGATCCCGTCAGCGCCTGTCAGCGTTATGCCGTCGGCGCCGGTTAAAGTTATGCCGGTTGGCGAAACAAGGTCAAATAACACTCCGTTCGGACCGATACCGGTTATTCCATCAGCACCGGTCAGCGTGATCCCGTCCGCGCCTGTCAGGGTGATCCCGTCAGCACCGGTAAGTGTGATCCCATCAGCCCCCGTGAGCGTGATCCCATTTGTTCCTGAGCGGGTAGCCCCGTCGGCACCGGTGAGTGTTATGCCGTCGGCTCCTGTCAGCGTGATCCCGTCCGCGCCGGTTAGGGTTATACCGTTGGGCTGTCGAACAATTATCGAATCGGCTTTGTATTGAATTCCGTCCGCCCCTGTTAACGTAATACCGTCGGCACCGGTCAACGTGATCCCGTCCGCACCGGTAAGGGTAATACCATCTGCACCTGTGAGAGTAATGCCATTGGGCCCTGTATAGGTAGCACCGTCAGCCCCGGTCAATGTGATCCCGTCGGCGCCTGTAAGGGTTATGCCATCCGCGCCCGTTAACGTGATTCCGTTGGACCGGTAAACAAGCAGGCCGTCGGCACCGGTGAGCGTGATTCCTGAGGTGCCAATATAATTGATACCATCTGCCCCAGTTAGGGTGATACCGTTGGAACGAACTATGTCCAGACCTGCATGTATCTGGCTGAAGGAAAAAACTATGAGCAGTAATGAACAGAAGGTTTTCTTCATTTAATCCAATTTCCGGGGCGTAAGGGTCGTGCGGCCAAATCATACCGTCACGTAATAAAGGGGGGCGATTTCAAAATTTTACCTTACCGCCCCTTTAATCGGCAACACCTAATTATTGCTTTCGCACTTCGCTGTTTAACTGTAACTGGATCATTGTTCCCTTCTCCAACTTCAGATTCTTCCCGGGTGTCGCAAGTGTTGTACCCGACTGGGCTGAACCTTGTACCGAGTTAGAAATATGGATCCCGTTTACAGTCCTCCCAACCGAACTAGTTGTTGAATCGACCACTTGCCCGGCGCTGCCGGCCACGTTCCCGATAGTTTGAACACCCGAGTTTAAGGTAGATCCAACTGTATTTGTAACACCACCGAGCAAGCCCCCACCGGACGTCGTGCGGGCCGATCCTCTCGCTGAGTTGGTCGACGAGCCCATAAGGCCGGTATCGGCAGTATCATTGATGCGTCCGGCCGCGCCAGCGTTCGTCACGGAAATGATCGAGGCGCTTATATCCGATGTCAGGGCCCGGCCTTCTAATCGATCGAACAAAATACCGATCCTGGATGCATTGTTTTCTTTTGTCTTTGGCTGGACTTCGGTCACGCGGCCGATCAGTTTTGAGCCTTTTGGCACGACGGTCCTGCCCTCGTCCTTAATGGCCCTGGTCGTCTTCAGTATTACCTGATCGCCTGAGCGGGCCTTCTGAACGTCCAGGGCGCCTTGCAGCTGCCCTTCGATCGTGGTTCCGCTGTCCAGCAATACTCCCGCGTTGCCTTGACCTTTGCTTGACACTCTATGCTTTTCACCCTGGCCAAAGGCCCCAATACTTAATGTCAACACTATACCGACTGTAAAAATCAATTTATTCATCGCTTGAACTCCTTAACTGCTGAGTTTCGATCCTTTCTTGGGAAGAGCCAGGCTAATATCAACCTATTGTAAAGTTACAGCCCATCGGTTGAGAAAAACTTGAGGCTTCCCGGTTCATCCGCTGGAAGTTGAGCGATTGCTCAAGTTTTCCTCAAGTTTGCTCGTGTATCTTGATGTTGTATGACGATGACATTCTCCTATCATGAAGGCATCGAAACCCAGGGGATATCCGAAGTCGATCGCGATCTGCGGTTTTCGGCCGGTTCAGTGGGCTCTGCACGGGACGGGTTTCCCTTTATCAACAGCAAGTTGAAAATGCCGGCTCAACAGAAGACCATCGAGCGGCCTCGCCTCATCGGTTTACTCAGCCGGTCCATTGAGCAATTTCCCGCTACTTTGATCTCTGGAAGGGCCGGCACCGGAAAAACCGCACTAGCAGCCGCATTTTCCCAGACCGTCGGAAACTACGGGTGGTATTCAGTAGAGTCTTCGGACCGCGAGTGGCCCGTATTCCGGAGATACTTTGCCCGGTTTATCCAGGCTAATGTTTCGCCCAATCAGCAGCAAAGCGACTGCGATCCTGAACCAAGGTGCATCCAGGAAACAGATGTGGCCCGATTCCTCGTTAACGCATTCGCCGTTTCATATGCCCAGCCGACCGCGGTTCCCCGATTACTTGTGATGGACGATATACATCACATTTTTGATGCGCACTGGTTTGATGAGTTCTTTCAACTATTACTATTTTCGCTGCCTTCAAACATGCATCTGTTGATGCTTTGCCGAAGCAAGCCCCCGAGCCCACTATGGCGATTGCGGTCCAAACAAATGCTGAACGTCCTCGATGAAAAAGTCATCGCGTTTACCCCGACTGAAACCGAGGAACTATTCAAGAATAAAGAGTACCCGTCGGACGTGGCCCGTATCGCACACGCGGCTTGTTACGGGCGGGTGTCAAAACTGCTTCAGTATTTGGAAATGAAAGGACAGTAAAATAGCGGTCGTTGCGGGCCTACCCTCAGGTGTTCGAGATGTGCCATAATACTGGCGTTCTTCGATAATTCACCCGAGATGCAGCAATCGAGTTTCTTTCTGCGCACTAAACTGCTTCCCCCCAGAGCGGTTAGTGAACTGCTTAAGCGGCCGCGCCTCACTGACCGGCTGCAATCTCACTTGAGCGCTCCGGTCACAATGGTGGCGGCGGACGCAGGGTGCGGAAAAACAACACTTATTTCCGATTTTCTTAGAGGCCAGTCCCGGCCCTTCGTATGGTACCAGCTCGACCACACAGACGCAGACCCGATCGTGTTCTTAAATTACGTAGCCCAAGGGATAAAGAATCTGGGAAACGGATTCGGAGATGCTCTACTGACTTATTTGGCCGAGGCCAATGAGGACCTTCTGCGATCACCTGAACGTGCCGCCGACCTTCTAATCAATGAGATCCTTCAATCGATCGAGCAGCCCTTTATCCTGGTCTTGGACGACTATCATCATATCGGCACGGATACCGTGGTCCACAAGATCGTCGACCGTATCCTCCAGTATTCATCGGAACACCTTCATCTGATCATCACTACGCGCGATCTGCCGCCGCTTGCAATAATGCGGCGCAGGGCACAGAAAACGGCACTCGTCATCACACGTGACGACCTTCTGTTTACCGACGATGAGGTCCGCGAGCTTTTTCGCAATACTCTTAATGTTGAACTGAACGAATCTGAGATCGTCGAATATCGAGATCGAACTCATGGGTGGATCACGGCCCTTCAACTTGTGCGGCAAATCGCCGAAAAGGAGATCGATGGGCGGGGCGATGGTACCCCAATCGATCTTTCTGAGATCCTTCAGCGGTCTGAAAAAGACATCTTCGATTATTTTGCCGAAGAGGTGTTCTCGCGCGAAGATCCTGAGACCCAGGATCTGCTTCTCAGCCTCTCATTGCTCAAATCGCTGCCGCTCGAGCATTGCAGTTTACTATTTCCGGACCTGCGATGCTCGGCCGCTCTACCCGAACTCGTTCAAAAGAATGTCTTCCTCACGGTCGCCGGTGACACTTCGTCGTCCGAGGAATACAGGCTTCATCCCCTCTTCCGTGATTTCCTGATGCGCCGTCAGCGGTCCGAGATCGGACAGGCCGGCGTTAGTGCTGAGCGAAACAGGATCGCGGAAATATTCCTGGAAAATGAACATTGGGAACTTGCTCTCCCATTCCTGCTCGAAGCCGAAAACTATGACCGTTCGGCGGAGATAATTGCCGATCGCGGCGATGAGTGGATCAAGGCAGGGGCCATCAGGTCTCTGGGTGATTTTGTGGACAGGGTGCCTTTGCCGATCCTCGAAAAATATCCGCGTTCTCTCTTGCATAAAGCCGAGATCGCGCGGCTGCAGGGTGAAACGGATCGATCTACATCGATGCTTAATCGTGCTGTCAAACTCTTCAGGGAAAATGACGATACAGTATCCGAGGCCGAAGCGTTACATTCTCTTGCGAGCCTGGCACGGCGGCGATCCAGACCCGATGAAGCCCTCGAGCTTTTGGAAAAGGCCGAGAATCTTGCCTCGTCCGATTCGGAGACTTATTTAAAGTGTCTGAATACGCGGGGACTATGCTTTATTGCCAAGGGCCGCTGGGGTGACGCCGAGCAACAGTTTCGCGCCGCGTTGGAACTTGCCGAGGCCCATTCGAACGAACATTACATCCGCCTGATCGCGCATAATCTGGCATTGGCGCCGGGACTCAGAGGCGATTTTGGTGAGGCCTTAAGATGGCTCAATCGAATGTTTCTCGCCGACGCACCCGCAAAAAATTTTCCCCAGGAGGCGATAGGTCATTTGAATGTCGCCCGGCTTCACTTATATCGCGGCGAATTTGAGAAAACCGAGTCACATTTAATAAGAGCACTTGAACTCGGCCAGCTTTTCGATCTCAGATCACTGATACCCGAAATTTTTGAGACGTACGCAAATTTTTATCGTGAACGATCTGACTTCACCCATGCCGCTGAGTACTACGAACGGTCAAAAGTCGCCTATACGGACGCTGGAATAGATATCGCGACCCGCGAGCTGAACGAGGAACGGGCGAAATTTTATATCCTGCAGGGCGATGTTGTTAAGGCTCGTGGCCTTTTGGAAAATCTAATTGAGGCCAGGCTCAAACTTAAACTCGATATGCGTGTCAACACCGCCCGGCTATGCCTTTGCCGTGTTGACCTTCTCGAGGGACGGACCGATTCGCTTTTGGAAAGAGTGACAGAAATACAGTCGTTCTTTCACCAGCAAAATCACTATTATGACGAGGCGCTTGCCTCCATGCTCCTTGCCGAAACCTTTTATCAACTGGGCAGGCATAGGGATATGGTGGGGCCGGTATTACGTGTACTCGATCTCTCAGCTCGTTTCGACTATGAATATTGGCTCAAAAATGAGATCCGGCGCACCAGGAAAATGTTCGAGCACGACGACATTGCCGAAAAACTTCCGGCGGACCTGAGAGAAGAACTTGGCAAGGCGGCCGCAGCCGTGCCCGGAGGCCCCGTCTACGTTGTCGAAACCCTCGCGCGCCTGACAGATCTCACTATAAAGGTCCTCGGCCATGTTGATATTTATCGAGATCCGGCCAAACCGTTCGCCGCGGACGCGTGGACAACCAGGCGGTCGAGAGACATCTTTTGTTACATTGCGACTCGAAAGAATCGGCGTGTCGCAAAAGATGTGCTGATCGAAGAATTCTGGGGCGATGAGGACCTCGCGACCGTAGAAAAGAATTTTCACCCCACGATCTCGCACATCAGGAAAGCCCTGAACAGTAAACAGACTCTGAAACAAAATTTTATTATCTTTAGGGATGGGTCTTATCAACTAAATCCCGAATTTACGTATTCGATTGGCTCCGAGGACTTCCTGGCCTTTATCGCCGCTGCCGAAAATGCTAAACGCGAAAAAGATGCCGCCGCTCTGCGAAGCAATCTCGAATCAGCTCACAGCTTATGCCGCGGCGATTTTATGGAAGGCTCATACGAAGACTGGGCCGAGACCCAACGCCACTTTTATCGTGAGCAGCTGACGAGGGTCCTGAACGGTCTCGCCAAGCTGTCGGTCTCTGAAAAACGCTGGTCGGATGCACTAAAATACTCCACCGAATTGCTTGAGATCGATCCCTATCGCGAAGATCTGCACCGTCTCGTTTTGAAAGTTCTGGCCGCTCAAGGCAAGTCGGCGGCGGTCCGCAA
This sequence comes from Pyrinomonadaceae bacterium, assembly GCA_041751355.1. Classification (GTDB taxonomy): domain Bacteria; phylum Acidobacteriota; class Blastocatellia; order Pyrinomonadales; family Pyrinomonadaceae; genus OLB17. The sequence goes on along the minus strand of JBGSXN010000071.1, from coordinate 6,109 downwards.
GCATTTCGACGATATGCGTACGCTTCTAAAAAACGAACTCGGTATCGACCCTTCTGCTGAAACCCGAAAACTATTCGATGACCTGGTACAACAGGTCGATCGATAAGATTTGAATAGATCACTCTGAATGTGGCATCGTGACACGAAGGAGCTCGGCGACGCTCCAGGCCTGAGCAGCGCAGCCCCGTGGATCGTGCGGCTGGTCGCCATCGAATATCTCAGAGATCTGCCCGATCGACGCTTCGCTGATGTGTGCTCGAAAACCGGCCATCATATCCCGGACACGTTCTTCCATCCGGTCGTCTGCAGAATGAACTCGCCGATAAGCATCGATAAATGGCCCAATCAGCCAGCCCCAAACCGTCCCTTGATGATATGCGGCATCGCGATCCCGAGGTGATCCGGCGTACACCCCGACATAGTTCGCGTCGTTCGGCGACAAAGATCTGAGGCCTACGGGCGTAAGAAGCTCAGATTCCACCTTATTTACTACCTTAAGCGACCTTTCCGGGTCCAGCATAGTATGCTTTAGACTGACTGCGAATATCTGATTAGGTCGAACCGATCCGTCCTTTTTGCTTCCATTCACCACATCAAAGAGGCATTGTTGTTCCTCATTCCAAAATTGCCCGTTAAAACTAGCCTTTGCCGCAACGGCCATACTGCGATAGGTGTGGCGGCCATCCGTATCGCCAAACCGATGTGCAAGATCGGACATGATGCATAATGCGTTGTACCACAAGGCCTGGATCTCGACGGCTTTGCCCGTCCGCGGCGTAATGACCCAGTCGCCGATCTTTGCGTCCATCCAAGTCAGCTGGACGCCCGGTTCGCCGGCGAAAAGCAGCCCGTCGGTATCCACGTGGATCTGATGGCGTGTCCCGCGACTATGCCACTCAATAATATTGACGAGCTTTTCATAAAATTCCGTGCGGACGATCTCAACATCATCCGTTTTTTCTATGTAAGCCCTAATTGCCTCAAAAAACCACAGTGTCGCGTCGACGGTGTTGTAGTCGGGCGTTTCTCCTTCGTCCGGAAATCTGTTTGGCAAGATTCCTTCGGAAATGTATTTTGCGAATTCCGTAAGAATGCTTCTCGCGATCTCGGGGCGATTGGTCGCGAGGGTCAGGCCGTTGAGAGCTATCATTGTGTCACGGCCCCAGTCCGAGAACCAGTGATATCCGGCGATCACGGTCTTACCGTTGCCTCTTGAAACCACAAACTGGTCGGCTGCGATGACGAGCTGTGAGGAAAATTCATCCGTCGTTCCGGCTGTGGCAATCAAGCTTTCTCGCCGCTCGATCTCTGATTCTTCATACAGGCGAGCATCGGCGACATTCCTTTCCTCAGTCGACCCAATAATGACGGCCTCACGAGAAAGGTCGAATTTTAAGCTGAAGGGCTGAAATAGGTCTTCTTGATGATCGAATCCCCTTTCCCGCTCGATCTCATATTCAAGATCACGATACCAATGGCCCTGTGGTTCGGCAGTGATCGCATTATGTGCGATATAAAGTCGCGGCATCTCTGGGTACGGGCAGATCGATATAAGCCCGTCATTCACCTCAAATTCGCCATCGAGATCCAGGTCTTCGCGTCGTAAATGATGATGATTCCTAAATGCGGTCAGCGGCTTAAGCTCGAGGACAGGGTCCGCATTTTCAGGCCCGTTTGCCAGCTTCCAGCGGATGACCGTGGAATTTTCGCCGTAGATCATAAAGAGGGACCGCTTTACTGTCAGGGGGCCGACCTCGTATGTCCAAGTAGGGAACGGATAGGGGCGAAAGCCTGTCAAATACTTGAAACCGTCAGGATGGATCACACCGGGATACCGATTACAGGAAAGGCTGAATTGCTCATCGCCGACGATCAGGGTCTCCTCCAACTTTGAGAGCATCACTACACGGCCAAGCGGGGGCCGTGTTGCGGCAACAAGCAGGCCATGATACCGCCGCGAATTGGCTCCCGACGCCGTCGAGGACGCATAACCGCCAATACCATTGGTCTCCAGCCACTCGCGCGAAGTCGACGAGCCAAAATCCGTTAAAACGTCCCGTGCCAGTTTGATCATTTTCTCGCCATTCCATTTCAGTCTAAAACGCAGCGACCCAACAAACTAATCTACCTCTGCCGCTAATACGCTCAGAGCTGTCTTTTTCTATTCTGAATCCAATTCGGCCAGATTTGGTGGCTGCTGGTACCGCCCATAAAACTCTGGAAATTGTTGGATTAAATAGGTTATCCTGTAACCACTGCTTCCTTCCACCCGGTCCTGTTTTATGAGCGATACCAGTATGATCCGCCGCGATCTCAAGCCCGCACTCGTTTTTCTGAGCGGGGAATTGATCGCCGTGCCGATCCCGCTGGATCGGGAGGAGGTCATTCTCGGACGTGCGCTTGAGGCCGATGTCCGCGTCAACGACACACAGGTCTCGCGGCAGCACGCCCGCTTAAGTACATCCTTGAAAGGCGATGCAGAGGAATATTTCGTTCAGGACCTCGATTCACGAAACGGGACGTTTTTAAATGGGCGCCGCATTCGACGGGAAAAATTGGCAAATGGTGATAAGATCACCATCGGTGACACGATCTTGCGGTTTGACCTTTTAGATGAGATCGATCGCGAATATCAGCGTCAAATACACCGCCTTATCTCTCATGACGACCTGACCGGCCTGTTATCGAGCCGTTCCTTTTTCTCAGAGCTTCGGCGCGAGGCCGGACGAGCGAAAGCGGAAAACCGGCCATTCTGCGTGCTGATGATGGACGGCGATAATTTCAAGGGCGTTAACGATACCTATGGCCATCTAACCGGAAGCAAGACGATCGAAGAGATAGGGTTTACGATCATGACAAACCTGCGAAGCGGAGATGCCGCTGCGCGTTTCGGTGGAGACGAATTCGCAGCCTTCTTGCTCGATGCCGAGCTGCCGCAGGGCATTGTTGCCGCCGAGCGGATCCGCGAGGGCATCGAAAGCTACGATTTTAGCGTCCTAAAGCAGGGCAGCAGAAAGGCATCACACCGCATTACTGTAAGTATAGGTGTAGCCTCGTTCCCGGATGATTCGTCGGACCCGATTGAGCTCGTTGAGATGGCGGATTCAGCGCTTTATAGAGCCAAAAGGGCCGGCCGGAACCAGGTCGCCGCATATCGTGATGTCTCAGAAGAAGAAACCAAGCGTAATCTCCCGCCACGCCGCCGCTAATCTTTGCAACAATTCGACGGTCAGGGACGTGAAAGACAATGGATTTCTTTTGTGTTAGAATTTTGGATCGTATTTTTGGGAGTAATCTTCCCCGATAATTTATTTAGTACTTCGACGTGATCAAAAAGCTAAATCTTGCCACCTATCCGTTTAGAAACCGCGTTCTTCCATATATGATCGCCGGGCTGCTGCTTGTCGTTAGTTCGATCGGCGGTATATTTTGTATTGCCTGGCTTAAGGAAAATGAGGAACGCAATGAACTTCTCGCAGAGTCTATCCTCGAGCAGAAGGCAGAGATCGATCGACTAAAGGGTGAAGGCTCTAAGGTCCAGCAACTCCTCTCCGAAGACCAAAAAGCACTTCTGACTGCGGCACATAAGCTGGTGGCCAATAAAACATTTGGCTGGTCGCGGCTCTTTTCCGATCTCGAATCAGTTCTGCCGCCCAGCGTAAGCGCCTCACGGATCTCGGTCGAAAATATCTATCAGGACGGTGATCGAGTCCGGGCAGAGCTTGAAATGAGCGTGCTGAGCCGTAATTATCCTGAAGTCATGTCGATGATCGAACGAATGAATAACTCAGGCCTCTTTCGCGCGGAATTAAGAGGGCAAAACCTGCAAAAGAACGAACGGATCACATTCACCGAATATACCTTCAGGCTCATCTATACGCCGGCATACGGATACTCAACCAGCCCGTCGACCGATATAGCCCAAAATCAAACGGGAGGTGCTCAGTAATGGCTGAACAGGAACCGATTCCCGTCGAAACCGAGATTGTTGAAGAGGAGAATGCCGTTGTTGAAGTGGTTGATGTCGTGGACGTGCCGGTTACGGTCGAGACATTGCCCAACCGGCCTCGTAAGGTCTATGCCGGTATGTGGGGCGTGCCCGAAATAGCGGCGGTTGCCGTCTCTTCGCTCGTCGTTCTGCTGGTGATGGTCATTTATTTTTTTTGGGTGATCCCTTCAGATCGGGAACTTGCAAGGAATTTGTCCGAGGCCGACCGACTCGAATCTGAACTTTTGTCGGCACAATCAAAATATGGCGAGATCACTGATACCGAGACTCAGGTGTCGAGGTTGATAAGCAGTGTAGACGATTTTGAGACAAGGTTTTTGCCGATAACTACAACCGGGCAAACGGCGCTTTATCAGAAACTGAACGGCCTTATCGCTGCGTATGGTCTGGTCAATACCTCCGGACCTGACTACGCTCCGCTGGAAGCTGCAGAAACCGGTACCGGCAATGAAAGCAGCGACCAAAAAGGACGTTCAAAGTTTCGCAGCCTTTATCCCGGGGTTTACGTTTCAACAACCGTCGAAGGCTCGTATCAGAATCTCAGACGATTTATTCGTGAGATCGAGACTGGACGAGACTTTATCGTCGTCAGCGCGATCGAGCTTGCTCCGTCCGACACTCAGCGGGAAAGCCAGACTTCGTCGTCGGCCTCACCGAATGTGGTGCAGGTAAATCCGACCTTTGGCGTCCCGGGCCAACCAGGGCGAATATTAACCCCGATGGACCCGACTGCTCCCGCCCCGACGAGGGCTCGGCCGCAAGGCAAAACTCATGGTGAGACGGTCAGCTTAAGAATTGAATTGGCAGCCTATTTTCGTCGTCCAAATTTTAGCCCGGTGACAGAGCCCTAGTTTTTGAGAAGTAATGTCGATATTCGAAGGTAAAACCTCAACCGAAAGGAACAAGATCATCGCGGCCGCGATATTAGGCGTCTTGTCTCTTTTCGCCCTTTATTTTGCATTCGGCCGCAGTTTCTTGGGCGGATCGTCATCGACGTCAGTCACGGTGAAAGTTTCGCCCACGCCGAGGGCAAATGTGCCCGCCAATCGCGGAGACACGGTATTGCCCACCGTCGACGAGCAGAATTTTCTCTATCAGACTACCCCGGTCGTTTATGTACCGGGAAATGCCTACGCACCGGACGCGGGCAGAAACATCTTTGCGTTCTATGAGCCCCCGCCGCCGTGTCTGGACTGCCCGACGCCAACGCCACGGCCGACCGCTCCGCCTCCGCCACCGACACCAGTTCCGACGCCGCCGATTTATATTACGGCTGCCCCTCAAACAGTATTCGCGGGATCAAAGGCGTTTCGGCTCGAGGTTTCGGGTAACGAGTTTCCTATCGGCTCGCGCATCTATTTTAATCAAAATGAGATGCCTACGACCTATGTAAACGCACAGCGGCTATATACCGAGGTCCCGGCAAACTTTATTACCCGCGAAGGCCCGCGTCAGATCCTGGTTCAAACGCCTGATGGGAAGCTTTACTCAAATCAGGTAATGTTGAACATCCAGCCGCCGCCGAAACCATCGATTCAATATATCGGGATGATCGGGCGCGCTCGGTATAACAACGATACTGCGTACTTGGTGGAGCCGGGAAGCGATAAGCCTGTGGGTCGCCGTCTGAATGACATCGTTAGTGGACGATTCCGCTTGGTCGACATTTCGTCTAGTGAGGTCGTGTTTGAGGACGTCAATCTCGGATTCAGACATAAGGTTGAATTGTCGAGGACAGTGGCGGCAACCGGCCCGGGCGGACGACTTCAGAACGAGAGCGGGTTCTCACCCTCAGCACCGGGACGCCCCGGCGTCCAGCAAAACATACCGGTCTACGCTCAGCCCCCTGCGGTACCTCAGCCGCGGCCGCAGCCCGCGAACAGACCAGTGCAGCAGCAGCGGCCTAACCCGGACGACGATGTGGACGACAATGAAAAGCCCTGACAAACTTGGCGAGCGTGGGATGACGCTGTTCGCGGCCCTGGCTGTGATGACCATTTTTGCGATGGGGTTAATGGCGGTCGCTCCGTCGATACAACAAGAGATACAACGCGAAAAGGAACTCGAATCCATCCGCCGCGGCGAAGAGGTCGCCGAGGC
>JBGSXN010000070.1:0-9206 GCA_041751355.1 Pyrinomonadaceae bacterium | reverse complement strand
ACGTTGGTTGATGTGTCTCCACATGCCATTCCTAAAGCACCCATAACAAGAACTGCCGAAAGTGCAATTACTTTTTTCATACTGATGTGATTCTCCTGTCTTCTTCAAAAATTAGATCTAATTTATTGTACCGAAGACCATGCATTGCACAGTCCCTGTCCCAGCCTTACTTTTTTTGGAACATTGCACAATATAGATAGGCTTTTCGTTTAAGTCAACCCCCCAAATTACGATTTAGCACAATTTTGCGAGTATCTAATAAGATCAAAAGAAGAAACGCCCCGTCAAAGACGAGGCGTTTCAGCAAAATAAATTGTTACCGTTACTACGGCCTGTTGGTTGCAGCCGGTGAGGCAGTCGTATTGGCCGGCCGGTTGGCAGCAGTGTTGGTGTTTCCGTTTGTCGTGTTGGTATTGGTGTTGGTGGTCACTGCCGGTGTGGATACCGGGGCCGGTGTAGCTGTGTTAACGTTAGCGGTGTTCGCAGGACGATTGGCATTAACATTAACGTTTGTTGCGGTTTCGCCACAGGCCATGCCCATTGCGCTTAATCCAAGAACTGTCGAAAGTACAATTACCTTTTTCATTTTATTTACAGACTCCTAATCTTTCTCAAAGATTTTTTATTTATAATTTAAATTCGGCTGATCAAACACAGCCGTCTGTGCCCACGAACTCTTTCTATTCGAGGCAAACGTCAATATAGTAATCTGAAACGCTTTAGTCAACTCCAAAATAGACAAAAAAACGTTAAATGAAAATTAATTTTTCGTCATGGAGATGCCTCTTTTTACATACCTTGGGTTTCTTCTGCGCAACGCTCAGTGGTTTGAGAAATATATTGACTTAGAATAGGCAGGCAAGCTATCTTCAGAGATGAGAAGATTCCTTCTCGCTGCCCACAGATACCTTACAAATAAGTGAGACACTCCGGTCATCAACGCCTTAGAAAAGAACTACAATGTGATATCCCCCTACACCGCACTGGTGGCGCTGTTCTCGATGTCTGCCGTATTTTTCGCTTATAGTCTGGCTATTTCGGCGACGGATATTGGAACCAGGGCCAGCGGGTTCGTTGTCATTTTAGGAACCTACCTGGCGGTCTGCGTCCTTGTCTATCGTTCTCAGGTACAGCGGGTTTCCGAAGACCTCAAAATCGCAAGGGATGAATTCATCGAGCAAACACTGCACGAACTTGACGAGACACACGAACTTATCGCGGGCTCGCTTAAATTGGTTGATACATTCAGACTGGTTTCCAGTCGCGTTAATGGAATGGTCGGCAGCTCGGCGTCGGCCCTGTATCTGCTTGACGAGCAGCGCTCCGCCTTGAGAACGGCTGCTACGGTAGGGACCTCGGCCGCAAGTATGACCGGCGGCCAGGATCGAAGTGCGGCATTTGAATGCTTTACAACAAATCAAATCATCCGCCGCGATACCGCTGACGCTAAATCCGAAGGATCGGACAAATGCAGATTACGTTCATCGGCGGCAATTCCTCTGCATCGCGGTCCGGCATGTATCGGAGTGCTCGAGCTGTTCTTCGAGAGAAAGCAGGGAAGGGGCACCTCCGCGCCGAATCATCTCCTGGAATCGATCGGGACGCGAGTGTCCTCTATCGTTTTGAGTTCAATGATCTTCGAGCGAAACCAGGCAAGGGCTCTGACCGACGTAATGACTGACCTCCCAAATGAACGAGCATTCCACCATGTACTCGAGAACCAGGTGGCTGAAAGTCAGCGAAACAGCGAAGTGCGGCCGCTGGCTGTCCTGGCGATGGATATTAGAAACTTCGTCAATATCAATAGCTCTTTGGGTCATGCCGTTGGTGATGCGGTGATCAATTTTGTTGCCCGTACCACGCAAGAACATTTACGACAGATGGATTTTTTTGTCAGGTGCAGAGACGATGAGTTTCTGGTCGTGCTTCCCACAGCGACGGAGGAAACAGCACACGAAGTAATCGACAGAATCGAATCAGCATTTGCGGGCCGGCGATTAGAGATACCGGGTATAGATCCATTTAATGTCGAGTTGAATTTCGGCTGGGCGGTATTTGGCCGCGATGGTGATACCGCGGGATCTCTACTCAATCACGCAAGGCTTAGAAAGAATCAAGCTAAGGCACCCGCCCGCCCAGGGACAGTCTTGTTATTTTCTCGATGATCGGTCAGGCAGAAGTTCTCGAATGACGAAGCCCTTTGCTTTCGAGAACCCCGCTTGTATATTGGGTAAATGGCAAAGATCTCATTCTACGGCGGCGTAGGCACCGTCACCGGTTCCAAGTATCTTTTAGAACACAACGGTAAGAAAGTCCTGATCGACTGCGGGCTTTTTCAGGGTTTGAAGGAACTGCGCGAACGCAATTGGCAGGAGCCGGCTTTTGTGCCGGCCGATCTGGATGCCGTCATCATTACACACGCACATATTGACCACACGGGCTACTTACCTCGCGTTGTAAAACTCGGATTCAACGGTCCCGTCGTAACGTCCGGAGCGACAGGCGACCTGCTGAAAATCCTGCTTCCTGACTCAGGACGGCTACAGGAAGAAGACGCAGACTATCGTAATCGCCATAATTTGACGAGTCACACACCGGCCCTTCCGCTATACGACGAAAGGGATGCTCGTGACGCGCTCAAGCTTTTACGGAAAGTTTCAAATGATGGCCAACCGGTTGAGGTATGCAGCGGTATCAAGGCCAGCTTTTTAGTCGCAGGGCATATTGTGGGTGCCAGCCTCGTACTTGTCGAGATGGAGAAAGCCCGACCCGATGGATCATCGATTCGATTTCTGTTTTCCGGCGATCTGGGGCATTACGACCAGCCTATAGTTAAGGATCCTGCACCACCGCCCGATTGTGATTACCTAATGTGCGAATCGACCTATGGAGACCGTCTGCACGGCGAGATCGATTCGGCGACCCAGATTGCTCGAATCATAAATGAAGCTGCCGCCAGAAAAGCCCCAATTCTGATACCCGCGTTCGCGGTCGGCCGCACGCAAGAAGTGCTTTATATGATTCGTGAACTTGAAGATGAGAAACGAATTCCCGTGTTACCAGTTGTGGTTGATTCGCCAATGGCCGCCCAGGCAACACAGGTATATCATCGCTGGAACGAGGAGCATGACCATGAGTACGCGTCAATCCTTGCAAACAAGAGACATCCTCTTAGGACAGGTTCGATGACAACGGCATCAACGCGTGAGGAATCAAAGCAGGTTAATGATATGCGGGGTGCGAGGATCATTATCTCAGCCTCGGGAATGATGACCGGCGGCCGTGTGCTGCATCATGCGATGAGAATGCTGCCGGATGAAAATGCAACTGTCATTTTCGTGGGCTTTCAGGCGGCCGGCACGACCGGAAGACGGGTTCAGGACGGCGAGCCGGAAGTTAAGATAATGAAAAACTGGGTGCCGGTCCGATGTCACGTCGAAAGGGTCGAGGGATTTTCCGCCCACGCAGACTGGAAGGCGGTCCTGAAATGGCTAAGTGGACTGACTAGCCGACCGGAAACTGTTTTTACAACGCACGGGGAACCCGATGCTGCCGAGGCTATGGCCGGGCATATTCGTGACCGTTTCGGTTGGAATGTCGTTGTTCCTGAATATGGCCAGTCTATTGACCTATAGTTTTACAATGTCTAGATAAATTTCTATCGTACCGCACGACATTTACAATAATTATGAAGAACCTTATTTTTCTTTTCGCGATAGCTCTTTCGTTTTCGGCCAGTAGTGTGCCTGCCCAGGAAGTTAAGCACGACCTTCGTTCAATGGATTTTCTTGCCGGATGTTGGGAGATGAATGTTCCCGGCCGCAAGGTCGTGATTTCCGAACAATGGATGGCCCCGGCGGGCGACGCAATGCTCGGAATGAACCGAGCCTTGACGGACGGAAAAATGACAGGATTTGAATATCTAAGGATAATTCAGAAAGGGGACAGCCTTTATTACATCGCCCTTCCATCAGAAAACGATTCGCCGACTTCCTTCAAACTGAAGTCGTTGACGAAAAACAGCGTACTTTTTGAGAACCTCGGCCATGACTTTCCGCAGACTATCTCATATGTCACGACGGGACCCAACACGTTAATGGCGGCCGTCGAAGGCCTGGGGGCTGATCGTCCAAAACGCCGGCGGATCGAATATCCTATGGTGCGGGTAAAGTGTTCCTGACACGTCGGCGAATTTCGTTATTCATACCTGAGGCATTCGATCGGATCAAGTCTTGCGGCTTTTCGGGCCGGAAGGACGCCGAAAACAAGCCCTATACCCACTGAGACCCCGAGCGAGAGAACGATCATCCAAGGCTGTATTTGGGCCGGGATTGACGGAATAAGGAAGATTATCAAGTTACTGATGCCGAGCGCGATGACTACGCCAACCACGCCGCCGAAAAGAGTCATCGCCATAGCTTCCGCCAGGAACTGAAGCACGATCGCGCCGCGAGTCGCACCGACGGCCTTGCGGATGCCTATCTCCTTTGTGCGTTCTGTCACCGACACTAGCATGATGTTCATAACGCCGATACCGCCGACCAGCAGCCCTAGCATGGAGATCACGATCGCGGCAATACCTACGCCGCCGATAACGCCGTCGAATTGAGCGATGAAATTTTCTGCGGTTTTCACGTCGAAGTCGTTAGGGTCGCCGAACTTCACTTCCCTACGCTGCCGCAGGATGCCTTCTATTTCGAGCACCGCATCGTTCACCAATCCTTGTTTAGCCTGAACTATATGTAATATCGAGTCGCGGGTCGGTGCCTCTTTACGAGCGGTGCGAAACGGCAAAAAGACCTTTCTGTCTTCCTCATTCTCTCCAAAAAAGCCGGCTTTTCTCTTTTCAATGACACCGACGATCTCCCAAGTGGAGCCGTTCATCCTAACGACCCTGCCGATCGCCGCTTCTCCGTCACCGTCGAAAAGTGCGTCGACAGTATTTACACCGACCACCAGAACCTTGCGGCGCTGATAGTCGTCGGCCTCGGTCAGGAAGCGCCCATGTTTGAGGACGAGGTTCGCGATGGTCGCGTAATTCGTCGACACGCCGTCGGTCAGTGCCCAACGGTAGTTTTTACCCTCATAAACGAGATTGTCATCAAAACCACTGCCCCACGACCCAATGCTCGGAGCGACTAGGGCAACGTCCTCGATAGTCTCCGACTGGGTAAGAAGGGCCATCGCGTCCGCTTCCGTAAGCGGTTTGCGGTTTCGTTCGTCACGGTTGCGGGGGCCAAAGCCGGTTGAAAGATGGAAAACGTAGATATTGTTCGTTCCGTATTCTTCGACGATCGAAACGATGCTTTGCCTCATTCCGGTGAGAATGGTCGAGACCACGATCGCCGTTACCACACCTACTACGATGCCTATGACCGTTAATGCGGAGCGGAACTTGTGAGACGTGATGCTGTCGAACGCCATCTTGAGCACTTCGATCGGCAGTGATGTTGAGATCTTCATCAAGTTAATTCCTCCGCACAGGAGCGGCTCCAATTCCGGACGCTTTAGTTCTTGGTCAACGCGACGATCGGGTCGAGCCTTGATGCCTTCCAGGCCGGGTAAAGTCCGGCAACGATGCCAATGAGGCTTGATACACCGATCGACATAACAACGTAGAACGGCGTGATGGTCATCACCATGCCAAGCAGATAGCCAACGAGCTGGGTGGCCCCCAGTGCCAATAGCAATCCGATAACGCCGCCGACGACGCAGAGGGAGGCCGATTCGATCAGGAACTGGAGAAGGATCTGCTTCTGGGTTGCCCCGAGGGCTTTTCTAAGACCGACCTCGAATGTTCGTTCGGTCACCGACACCAGCATGATATTCATTACGACGATGCCGCCGACCACTAGAATGATCATCGTTATCGGAATAACTACCGCGGCAATGGCCCCGGTGAACTGGTCCATCTGGCTGCCGAATTCATCCGAATTTACCAGCGAGAATGTATCTTCTTCGCTTCCGATGAGCTGGCGCCTGTTCCGCAGCAAAAGACGCACTTCCTCGATCGCGGGCTTGAAATCCTCTTCCTCTATTGTCATTCCCCGAATTTGCAATCCGCCGGAGCGATTAAATGTCTGTTGGTGGAGCGTGATGGGAAGATAAACGTGGCGGTCCTGTGAATCTCCGAGGAACGAGCCGCGGGCCGCCTCGACCCCGATTATCGTCAGCGGAACGCCCCGCACCTTGATCTGTTTACCGACTGGAGAACCGTAAGGAAAAAAGCGCTCTTTAACGTCGTTTCCGATGACGGTGACCCGCGAACTGTGGGTTACTTCTTCGCGGCTCATAAATCGACCTTCAGAAAGAGTCTTGTCCTCGATCTCGTACATATTGTCGGTTACGCCAATGATCCTGACCGATGGCATTTCCACACCATCCTGGTCGATATCGGCACTTGAGCCTATCGATGCCCCGACGTGTGAACATAGGCGACAGTTCTCACGAATGTGGAGATATTCGGCCCAGGTGACATCCTTGTTTCGGCGGCTCCGGCGTTCCCATTCTTCCTGACTCAAATTGCCGATATTTGCCATCCGGGTGATCATGAAGTTATTTGCTCCTATGACCTTGGTAACAGTCGCAACGACGTAGGTTTTGAGTCCGCTGATAGACGCTCCCACAACGACTACGGCAGCAACACCGATAATTATGCCGATCAGCGTTAAAAATGCGCGAAGTTTATGCTCAAGGATCGACGTTATTGCGATCCAGAACGCGTCAGCATAGAACGAATACAATTGCCGCATATTGATAGAGCCGAAAAAGCGAGGTTAACAGCAGTGAAGTAAACGAGGATCAAGCGCTCAATGTTTCGACTTTTTCAATTTTATAGACGTTTTGAAGATTGCATTTGTAAACGAAGCGTGTCATATTTTGCGGCACTGAGAACTTTAACCCCACCAGTGCGTCGGAGAGCCGACGCTGTACTGATACAGCTCATAAATTGACCTAAATAGAGGAGAACAAAAAGATGAAAACCAGAATTGTATCGATGATGCTTATAGCCGCGGTGGGCCTGATCTCGGCCTGTAGCGGTGTGTCGGAGAACAAACCGGCCGCGAACGCGAACGCCGGAAATGCAAACGCATCGAACTCTAACGCTGTCACAAAGGCGGCGGCACCAACCGCCCAAACACTGTCCGCGATCGAGAAAAAGAGCTGGGAAGATTGGGCCAAGCGTGACAGCAGCGGCATCGACGGCTTTCTTGCTTCGAAATTCGTTGGGGTGGGCAGCAGCGGAGCATCGGATCGGGCAGCGGCAATGAAGTCGTGGACCGATCATAAGTGTGAGATGAAGGAACTTACGTTCAGTGATGAGAGAGTGACCGAATTGGCTGGCGGCGTTTACCTATTGACTTACAAGGCAACGCAGACGACAACGTGTGACGGTAAGCCGAATCCCAGCCCCGTGAATTCGTCGACCGTTTACGTTAAGGACGGCGACGCGTGGAAGGCAATGTACTATCACGAGGTTCCGGCCACGGACGCGAAGGGCGAGTATAGTTCTCCTTCGACACCCGTCGACAAGGAAAAGGAACTAGCCAGCTTGTCGTCGGCACCGGATGACATCGTCGCCGCTGAGAAGAAGTTGTGGGATACCTGGAAGGCTCAAGACCGTAAGGGTTTCGAAGAGCATCTTTCAGCGAACTTCGTTGGAAACAGCCGTGCCGGGTACATGGACAGAGAGGCCTATTTGAAGTCAGCCTTCGATTCGCAATGCAAGGTCGATAACGTTGCGCCTGGTCCGATGAAAGCGGTTGAGATCAACAAGGACCTCACGATGATCATCTATCGGGCTTCGCAAAAAGGAACGTGCGGCACCGAAAAAATCCCGGATAATGTCATATCAGTTTCCATTTATAAACGTGAGAACGGAAAACCGATGGCGATCTATTATATGGAGAACCCGACGGTCTAACGCGTCTGGATTGCTGTTTTTGGCGTAAGGATGGGCATTGTCAAGGATTTGGCAATGCCCGCATCTGTTGCTGGGCTATTCCTATCCCTAGTGTTTGCTACCTCAACGGGCGGTCATGCTATACTTTTCGTTCGTTTTACGTATAACTAGGCATTTATCAGGAGGCTTGTTTTGGCAGTATTAGTCGACAGGGACACACGTCTGATCGTTCAGGGCATCACCGGTAAAGAGGGCACCTTTCACATGCTGCAGATGCGTGATTACGGTACCAATGTTGTAGGGGGCGTTACGCCCGGCAAGGGCGGTTCGACCCACGAGGAAGTAGCTGTTTTCAATACCGTTGCTGACGCTGTTAAGGAGACCGGGGCCAATGCCTCGGTAATTTACGTTCCGCCGGCATTTGCCGCGGACGCTATCATGGAGGCAGCTGACGCAGGATTGCCTCTCGTGGTATGCATTACCGAGGGAATTCCCGTGAGCGACATGATCAAAGTACGTGAATACCTACGCGGTCGTGAAACGCGGCTGATCGGTCCAAACTGCCCCGGCATCATCTCGCCAGGCAAATGCAAGATCGGCATAATGCCTGGTCACATTCATACAGAGGGTCGTATCGGAGTTGTTTCCCGTTCCGGCACGCTCACATACGAGGCCGTCGGCCAGCTAACGGCTTTGGGCCTCGGCCAATCGACCGCCATCGGCATCGGCGGCGATCCGATAATCGGCACGAACCACACCGACGCCCTTAAGCTTTTCCAAGCCGACGACGAAACCGACGCCATCGTAATGATCGGTGAGATAGGGGGAACCGCCGAGGAAGACGCCGCAGAGTACGCAAAGGACAATGTAACTAAACCGATCGTCGCCTTTATAGCCGGCCAAACCGCCCCGCCCGGACGCCGAATGGGCCATGCCGGGGCGATCATTTCAGGTGGAAAGGGTACGGCTTCGGAAAAAATGAAAGCTCTGACTGAGGCCGGCATTCACGTTGTAGAATCTCCGGCTGATATAGGGCGGGCCGTCAAAGAAAGTTTGTAATCTTTAACTGCAGACGTCGGTAGCAGTTTACCTATCTGTGCTAGTCGTCTAGGGAATACGGAAAATACTAATACAAGGTATACGGATTATATAATGAGCACTCTAACATTCGGAATTATCAAGCCCGATGCCGTTCGGGCAGGCAATCATGGAAAGATCATCGCGAAGATACTTGAAAAGGGATTTAAGATCCGCGGGATGAAATTGTTACATCAGAGTCTGATGCAGGCAGAAGGCTTCTATG
>JBGSXN010000069.1:0-8290 GCA_041751355.1 Pyrinomonadaceae bacterium | reverse complement strand
TGAGCCTCCATGTCACGCTCGGCCACGGCACCCGTGATCTGCAGCAGGCGGTCAGCAAGGGTCGATTTGCCATGGTCGATGTGGGCAATGATCGAAAAATTTCTGATCTGACTAAGTTCCATAGGTGTGAGTCATGCTTCAACTCAATCAAACAGACTACCAGAAGCCGCACGGCGCGGAAAACTGAGCCACTCGTGAGTCTGCGTCTCTGCGAAATATGAGGCTCAAAAAGGCTGCCGGAATGCATTCTGAAATTAATCTATTTTTCGCGCCGAAGGTAAAAGTGACTCCGATGCTAACTGAAAAAGGGTGGCCAGGAGTGGCGTGGAATTCGGTCCTCCACTTCACAGCTTGAGCACGCCGGGATTCAAAGGAATTCTGCGTTTCGAAAAACTTCTTGTTGAGCAGATTGTCGATTGCCAAATTCAGCTTCAGTCGGCTCTTGATCTGTTTGGATATCGCAAAATCGACCACATCGTTCCCGCTCGCCTTATCGGTTTCAGCAAAATCCTCCTGAATTCTATTCACAACTCCGAAATAAAATTTCAAGGATCCCGTTATTCGTGAATCCGAAACTCTTTGAAGCTCGAAGTCATTCAAAAGCATTTGTCGGTTTCGCCCGGGTCGGATACGACTTTCGCTGGGAGAGTCGGAACGGCCGATCGAAATGACATAAGCAAACGATTGTTCTCGGTTCAAGGTGTTGCTATTGAACGGCAACACGGGATCGAGCGGTAGAGGGGAAAAGGCAGCTCCCACAAATCGCGGTCGTAAGTTAGAAAGGTGTGCGGGCCGAGCGAACATGCAAAACCGGCGCACAAATTGCCAGTAGCAGATAATCAAGGAGGAAATGTATGAAGTTAGCGAAAATGATCGGCAGCTATGTTGTCGTTCTCACTCTTATATTCTCAATGACGGCGGTTCAATCGATCGCCTCAAGCCACGCTGAGGCGCCCCTCATCAGCATGGACCGCTTTGCGGATAACACTGACACCTACGCTTTTCGAAGCGTAGAACCCGGCCGCGAAGGCTTTGTTACCCTTATCGCCAATTTTATTCCGCTTCAGGAACCTTCGGCAGGCCCGCAGTGGTTTCGGTTCGACGACTCGGTCCGGTATGAGATCAAGATCGACAACACCGGTGATGGCCGCGAGGATATCACCTACCAATTCCAGTTCACGACCCAGATTGTAAACGACGACACAGTGTTGGGAATGTCGACCGTGAATGAGGACGGAGTTATCAGTAGCCTCACAGATCCGGACTATAACATGCCGCAAACGTATACGGTCCGCCGTATAGTGTCGCAGTCAAGGAACAGCCGCGGGAGTGTGATCGCCAAAGGTGTCAGAACACCGCCGGCAAATATCGGACCGCGCGTTACACCCAATTACGAAGAAAGATTAGGCCAGCCGGCCATTGCGGCGCTTCCGGGCGGCGGCAAGGTATTTGCCGGACAGAGAGACGAGTATTTTTATCTAGATTTAGGTGGTGTATTTGATGCTCTTAATCTGCGTTCCATAGGAATGTCGGGTGGTATCGATACAACAAAAGGATACAACGTTAGTACCATAGCTATCGAAGTGCCGATCTCCGATCTGACGCGGTCAGGGCAAGTGCCGACAGGCCCGACGGCCGCTGATGCTGTCATCGGGGTATGGTCAACGGCAAGCCGCCAAGCCGTAAAGATCATCAGTGATGGCGGACGGCGAGACACTGGAGGTAAGTGGCAACAGATATCTCGATTAGGCAATCCGCTCGTCAACGAAGTGGTTATCCCACTTGGTCTCAAAGACGCGTTTAACAGTCTTTCCCCCGAATTCGACGGGACGATTCCGCGGGTTGTCGAGGCAATTACCGACCCTGAGCTTGCACGAGTGATGGCTTTGGTCTTCGGGATAGCTATTCCGCCGCCGCCGCGAAATGATCTGGTCGCCATCTTTGCCACCGGGATTCCGGTCAATGCGGTTACAGGACCTGATTACACTACATTCTTGTCCGATGGCGTTGCTCACGAATACCTGAGGCTGAATGTTGCGATCCCGATCACGCCTATAGGTAGTATTAATAGGCTTGGGTTGCTCGGCGGCGACGTAGCAGGATTTCCGAATGGCAGGCGAGTTCACGATGACGTAGTTGACATCGCTCTCAGAGCAATGGCCGGAGGCACGCCCTTTACACCGGCGACGAATGTTGCTCCGAATAACCAACTAGGCGACGGCGTCAGCGAGAATCCGGAAGGACCCCTTCTGACCCGTTTCCCGTACCTGTTGCCGCCCAATCAAGGCAATCAGCCGCGAACCGGCAATCAACTGTGATCGCTGAAAGTCCCGAACAATGGGACCCAGCACATGTCCCTGTGGCCGATCAACGTGGATTCTTGAAACGTTGAGTTTAACAAGACTTGATCGCCGGGCGTTCTTAGAAAAATGCCCGGCGATCAACCGATAGTGAATTATGATCAACAATATATTCTTGAACAAACTTGCTTTCCTCACACTGGTTTCGGCATTTTGGTCGTATGGATGTTCGAATTCGAGTGTGGTAGTTGAGACCGAGGCTTCTGTCGCGTCTATCTCGCCCGAGCGCCAACAAGCGATCCAGACCGCCGAAGCATTGATCGAAAAACTTCCCGATTCTCCGACCGGATACCGTGCTCTCGCGACAGCTTTTATCCGTATCGGACGCGAGACCGGCGACCCGACAAATAACGAAAAAGCTCTCGAAGCGATCGAGAAAGGCCTTTCGCTTAATGCAAACGATCAAGCTTTGCTAAAGCTGAAGGCAACCGTATTTCTTTCGGACCACCGATTCGACGAAGCTCGCGAGATCGGCAAGAAGCTTCAGAAAGATATTCCGAATGATAATTACGTTCTCGGTATATTGGCCGATGCCAATGCTGAGCTTGGCAACTATTCGGTTGCCGCCGACTTCGCACAACAGATGGTCGATGCGAGGCCTGATTCATCGTCCTACGCCCGAGCGGCACACCTTCGTTCGCTCTATGGCGATCACGATGGTTCGGTCGAGATGTACAAACTAGCTGCTAGGACAGCCGATCCGAGCGACAAAGAGGCAGTCGCATGGTGCCTTGCTCAACTCGGCAATGAACTATGGAATAACGGCAAATACGATGAGTCGCTCAAGGTTTACAACGAATCGCTTCAGGTAATGCCTGGCTATCATCATGCACTTTATGGCAAAGGCCGAACGTTAGCGTCACAGGGCGATCTCGCCGGCGCAAAAGTCATTTTGATCGAGGCCCAAAACCGTTCGGCAGGGATAGACACAGTCCTTCTGCTCGGCGATGTTTATCGCAGTCTGGGCGACAGCGGGAATGCCGCAAAGCAATACGCGATCGCCGAAGGGGGCGACGAAACGATGGGTGCACACTACGACGAGCATCGGATGGCACTCTTCTGGGCCGATAACGATAAGAATCTCGACCGTGCGCTTGAAGTAGCAAAAGCAGACTATGCGGTTATCAAAGACATCTACGCGTCAGATATTCTTGCGTGGAGCCTCTATAAAAAAGGAATGTTTGCCGAAGCCAAGACACAGATAACCGAAGCAATGCGTCTGAAATCGAACGACGCTCGCATCTATTATCACGCCGGAATGATCGACCTATCTTTGAACGACAAGGCTTCCGCAAAAAAGCATTTGCAGAGGGCAATAAACCTAAATCCGAAGTTTGACCTGTTCAAAGCAGTCTCTGCTCAAGAAACGCTCAAAGCCCTCGCTCAGAATTAGTAACATTGGTTGAATAGAGCATGGAAAAGCCTCTTGACAGAAATGTCAAAAGGTTTTTCTTTTTTGGGAAATTTCGTTGCTCTATCAGCAGAATTGTTGGTATAGTTAGTGAACACAAACAAGAACTTCGATATTTTTGTATCATTTGAATACAGGAGATTATTATGACCAACCAATACGAAAGAGAAGAAACAAGCGCGGCCACTAAGCTAACGTATTTACTCGTCGGCGGCGGCATCGGTGCGATACTTGCACTGCTTTTTGCTCCGAAATCGGGTGAGGAACTCCGTGAGGATATTGCGGACGCCACGCGTAAAGGTATCGAAAAGAGCAAAGTTGCGGCTCATCAGATCCAGGAAAAGGCTGGTGAATATTACGAGGTTTCTCGTGAAAAAGCCGGTGAGCTTTACCAGTCTGCTTCGGAGAAAGCAGGCGAACTATCTGAAAAGGCTAAATCTGTTGCAGCCAGCACGGCAAACCCGTTTACGGCTGCGATCGATGCGGGCAAGGACGCCTACACGGCAGAGAAACGCAAGAACGAGGCCAAGTCGATCAGCGAGGGCCGGGCGAGCTATCCGATTACCGATGACAACAAGATCCTCGAGGGAAACGATAATAAATAGACTATGAATGCGAACGATCTTCAATTCTGGCAAATGGTCTCATCGATCGTGATCGCTGTATCTTTTGTCGTGATGGCGATCACCTTGATCGTTATTGCGATGATCATTCGGCGAGTCGTAAGGACCGTCAGCAATTTAGAGGAACGGGTCGATCCGCTGATATCAAAGGTCGACGCGATCGGTGCGCAAGGCCGTGAGATCGCCGTGCATTTTACTGAGGTCTCGTCGAACCTTTCGACCGCGACGAAATACCTGGCAGAATCGACAGAATTGATCAAGGACGAAGTGGCTGAGCTAAGGCTGCTGGTCGGTGAAACGGCTGTTACCGCCCGTGACAAGGTCCAGATGGTCAGCCGCACGATCGATAAGACGCACATGCAGGTCACCGACACGACCGAATTCGTCAATCAAAAGATCGTCGTGCCGGCACGTGAGATCGCGGCCATCATGGCCGGTGTCAAGAAAGGCCTCGAGGTGCTCTTTGCTCCCGCCCCGAAACAAGTCGATCGCGTTTATGTCGAGGATGAAATGTTCATCGGCTAGACTTGGTTATAGTTTAATTCCTTTATTGGGGTCGTCTGAAATGGCGGCCTCTTTCAATTGCCCAATTGCCGATACCCTACCGGCCGCGGTCAAGGTTTACGACATCTGATAATTCATTTATGATATTACAATGCTGTAATATGTTTTTACGACTGTGAGGTTCGATGACCGGGAATGAATTAAAACAATGCAGGCGAGAGCGCAAGGTCACACAGGAAGCGGCGGCCAAGGGGCTCGGTGTGTCGCAGACATATCTCTCTTTGGTAGAAGCCGGCAAGCGGCCAATGTCCGAACGGCTGCAGGAAAAGGCTGCAAGATTTTTCGACCTTCCCGCAACTGAGTTGCCGGAAAGGTTCGCCTCTGGAAAACTGCGCGCCGTCACCGACGACCAACTTGCTGCCGATCTGGCAGATCTCGGCTATCCCGGATTCGCCCATCTAAAGCGGAAGCGCCTGCTTCGCAAAAACCCGGCCGATGTTTTGATTAGCGCTCTTAACGCCCCACAACGCGATGCCCGGATAATGGAAGCTCTGCCTTGGCTCGTCCTCGCCTATCCTGATATGAGATGGAAGGAAGTGATAAAAGCCTCTAAGGTAAATGACCTTCAAAACCGGCTCGGGTTTGTGGTCAGTTTGGCCCGGGAACTGGCCGAAAGCCGAGGCGAAACCGAACGGGCCGCGAAACTCCGAGCGGCGGAAAATACATTGGAGGTATCACGCCTCGCACGTGAAGACACGCTCTGCAACGAGAAGATGACCAATGTGGAACGAAAGTGGCTGAAAAACCACCGGCCGCGAACGGCAAAACACTGGCGGATTCTAACGAGCCTTTCGCCACAGCTCGTACGCTATGCGAACTAAGACCATCCCGGAACCATGGCTTTCTTTCTTACGTGAGATAGACGCGTTCGTCGGCGAGGAAACGCATATCCACTGTCTTGGCGGTTTCGTCGTAACGCTCGTTTACGGTTCAACACGGGAAACATCTGATCTCGATTCGCTCACTCTCGTCCGCCACCCCGCGGGCCTCTACGAATATGCAGGAATAGGCTCGGCCCTATTCAAAAAATACGGCGTGTACCTCGACCCTGTTGGCATTGCCACCCTGCCGGAGAATTATGAAGAACGTCTTGGCCAGATCTTCACCGGCACCTTTGAGCATCTTCGACTTTTTGCACTAGATCCGTACGACCTCGCACTCTCAAAGATCGAAAGGAACGGCGATATCGACCGCCAGGACGTCCAACACCTTGCCCGGGTTGTCCCTTTCGATCTCGAGATACTTAAGCAGAGATATACGGACGAACTCAGGGTGTATCTCGGCAACCAGGATCGCGAAGACCTCACCCTTAAGCTTTGGCTCGAAATGATTGAAGAACGCCGCCGGTAGGTAAAAATGAACGTTCTGGTTTTTACGGCGGAACCATTCCCCTGCCGCCGGCGTAATGGTGGTCATGACAACCGAATCCCCTCGTCTCCTGGCCCGCCTTGCCGGAGTATTCTTTCTGCTCACCATCGTGGGCGGCATCATCGCTCAGGGTTTTATCAGCGAACGCCTGATCAATTTCGGCGACGCCGCTGCAACCGCGAATAATATCCTCGCGAACAAGGGCCTCTTTCAGATAGGGTTCACGATCTATCTGATCGAGATGGCGTTCCAACTAATTACCGGAGTGCTCCTATACCTGCTGCTAAAGCCCGTCAGCCCCACGCTTGCTTTGCTGATGCTTCTATTCGAGTTAACGGGTATCGTCATCAAGACGTTCGCGCGTGTTTTCTACATCACGCCGATGTGGGTGCTCGACGGCACCGGTGCTCTTGGCGGGTTGGAAACGGAGCATCTCCATTCCATCTCACTGGTTCTTTTGAAGGCGAACGACTTCGGTGCGGCGACGGCGCTCGCGTTTTTCGGGTTCTCGACGCTCCTGATGGGCTATCTGATCTTCCGCTCGACATACCTGCCGCGTTGGCTGGGCGTGCTCGGGATGATCGCCGGCCTGGGATGGCTGACGTTCCTTTATCCCCCGCTCGGCCGCAGCATGTTTATTTTTGTGGCTCTCTTCGCTCTCATCGGTGCGGCCGCAAAGATCTTTTGGCTTATCGTGTTTGGAGTGGACGAGGACAAATTCCGTGCGGTCGAGGCCACGAATCCGTGAACTGTGACGGGTACAGTGACAGAAAAAACGGTCCTGCAACCTATTTTCGTTCTTGAAGCTTATGAGGCCCCAATAAAAATAAAAACTTCAGCGAACCGGCCTGATCTTTCCCAAATGCTGACCGTCGCATCGATTATCTCGGTCATCTTGTTTACGGTCCACCTAGCCGACGACATCGCCCGTGGCATCGAGCCCGGAGGGCTAAACAACCTGATCGGCGGAACGGCCATCACCGTTGTCTGGCTCTACGGAACACTGGTGCTGCGCGAAAGGCTGGTGGGACGTATTATCATGTTCGTGGGTGGGATCTTTGCGGTACTGGTCCCATACGTCCACATGAGGGGAGCGGGCATAGGCGAGATCGCCAGATCGAGCGGAGGCTTCGTCTTTGCTCTGACACTCCTGCTCCTCGCCCTCACCGGTGTCTTCAGTCTGATCCTCTCGGTGCACAGCTTTTGGAATCTGCGACGCTCCGAATCTTCAGCCGAGGTCCGCGAAACGTGACGGGGAGATCGATTTACCGTTTATCGATTTACTGTCTTTCTAGTCACCCGTCACCCCTTTCCAAGTTGATCCGGTCTAGAACCCCCGGCTGCGGGCCGTCGAACTCTTGATGCCGCTTACGGTCTTTTTCGGTGAACTCGACCGTAAGCTCGAGATGAGAGCAATGGACACATGCGTGAGCGCTGATCTTCCGGCTGCCGACCCCGAAGATGCTCTTTAGAATCGATATGTCCTTAAAAAGAAAGGCAGAACCACCGCCGCTTCCCGTGTCCATCACCGACCCTTCGACCACCGCTGTGGCGCCGCATCTTACACATTCCATAATGTCTGGGAGTATCGCACGGTTGACCTCAGATTTGCATCTTTTCTCAATCGAGGTTCTGTTAACGTGGCTGTCACCTGTCGCCCGTCATTTGATTGAAAAACCTGCCGAACTTCGCTATCCTCGACGCAAAGCCTTGATCGCCCCGTTCCCAATTTGAATATCGTGACACTGGATTTAGATTCATTACGCAAGCTTAGCTCGGTCGATCGCCGGTCCTTTCTACGCGGAGGACTCACGGCGGCGGGATTTGTTTTGGCGGCAAAGGGCGGCGTGCCTTCTTTCGCACAGACTGCGGAAAGAAAGATCAGCCCAGTGCGTGTCTCACGCGACCGGATCATTCGCCAGATCGTCGGACTTCGCCCGTTCCGGCCCGAAGGGTTTGTGGTC
>JBGSXN010000068.1:0-9629 GCA_041751355.1 Pyrinomonadaceae bacterium | reverse complement strand
TATTTGATCGAGCCTGGAACTTTGCTCGTTTGTTGGGGATTTGAACCATTCTGCGATGGGCAGAAAAGGAGTCAGAATGAAGATCACTTTAGTTTTATTATTCCTCGTCGTGCTTTGCACGAACATCCTTTCCCAGCAAAGAGCTACGGTTGAAGGGCGATTGACCGGTAATTCGTCCGCTGTCATAGTCCGGTTAGTTTCGGACACAGAGTCATTCTCAACGACGACCGATGCACTTGGTGTTTATCGTTTTGAGGGCGTCCCTGACGGACGCTACCTGCTCGTCACCGGCGGGCGCCAGGCCAGCGTGGTGATCGAGAACGGGCAGGTTTCGATGGCCCGTCTTGCGGATGTCGTGGTTGTCGCGGCCGGCGATGAGCAGACATTGGAACAGGTATCTAAAACTATTGACGTCATGGGCGGGCAGGAAATGCGTGACCGTGCTGATTTCTCACTTGTCGAGAGTCTGAGGACGATCCCCGGATTTCGCGTTCAGCAACTCGGCGGATTTGGCCGGACGGCGTCGATCAAAACCCGCGGCTTGCGAAATCAGGATACGGCCTTGCTGATCGACGGGATCAGGTTTCGAGATGCCTCGTCAATTACAGGCGACGCAACGCCATTTAT
This sequence comes from Pyrinomonadaceae bacterium, assembly GCA_041751355.1. Classification (GTDB taxonomy): domain Bacteria; phylum Acidobacteriota; class Blastocatellia; order Pyrinomonadales; family Pyrinomonadaceae; genus OLB17. The sequence continues at coordinate 9,002 of JBGSXN010000068.1, read as the reverse complement.
TAGTGATTTTACGTTGACGAGCATCGCCAAGGTCGAGGTGCTTCGCGGGTCAGGATCGTCGGTTTACGGCACCAATGCGATAGGCGGCACGGTCGATTTTCGAACGCCCTCGGCTAGGAGCGGAACGCATGGTCAAGTAAGCGCAGCCGCGGGCGGGCTGGGGCTTGGCAGGTTTCGCGGGAACATCTCGCACGGGACTGACGACGGCCGATTCGGAATTAACGCAGGGTATTCGAGAACGGTTTACTCGAAGGGCATCGACGGCGAGGACGACGCGGGAAATCATAATTTCCAGACGCGGATCGATGCACGCCCATTCACCGGGACGTCCATCTCGGGCCGCATATTTTTCTCGGATGCGGATGTCCGGCTAAATTCGAATCCGGACACGCTCGGCGCGATGCCACCTTCGAATACGACCATAATTAATGCGGTTTCCGGTGTTAGCTTTAGCCCTGACACTAATGATCCGGATAGTTTTCAGCGATCGCGATTTTTTAGCGGGCAGGCCTCGATCGAGCATGTGCTGAGCAACAAATTGGTTCTCGGCGGCTACTATCAGGGGCTATCGACGCGACGCGTGAATGATAACGGGCCGCTCGGCCCCGGGTTTCAAAGCGCCTCAATAAGCGTTTTTGAGGGTACGATCCAAACAGCAAATGCCCACATAAAATGGACCCCGAATGATGCCCATCAGGTCTCGTTTGGGTATGAATTTGAGAAAGAACGATTTGGAAATGAAGGCCGAACGCCTTCAGGACTTGGAGATTTCTTTACACGTGCAGGGCAGAAGAGCAATACGTTCTACTTGCAAGACCTGATCGGGCTTTTTAACGGCAGGCTGCAGATCGCGGGCAGCATGAGGGTCCAGACCTTCGGCCTCGATCGGCCGGAATTCAGCCTGTCGAATGCTCCGTACACCGCTCTGACGCTTTCGAATCCATCGAATGCGATTACATTTGATGGGGCTGCTGCATATAGTTTCCGGTCGACAGGGACCAAGTTGCGTGCTCATGCAGGCAACGGTTACCGCGTGCCGTCGCTTTATGAGCGGTTCGGGACATTCTTTTCGACTTTCGGCACGCCGGGGTTTATCGCACTGGGCGATCCATTTCTGAAACCGGAAAAAACTTTTGCATTTGACTCAGGCATCGAGCAGGATCTTGCACGCGAACGTGTCCGTTTGTCCGCGACCTACTTTTACACGCGGCTCAACGACATCATTGGCTTCGGAAATGTTGTTCCGAACATAGGCTCGACAATCCGGCCATTTGGCGGGTATGAAAATCAGAAGGGCGGCCGGGCGCAGGGCGCCGAATTCAGTTCGCGGATACAGGCGAGCGGGTCGACCGAGGTCTTCGCTTCGTACACTTTCACAGACAGCCAGCAGCGTACGCCGCAGGTAGCAGGCAGCGGAATAATAAAGACTTTGGGAATACCGGACCATCAGTTTACCGTGGTCGCGACTCAGCGGTTTGGGCGATTCTGGATAAATTTTGACCTTCTCGCAACCAGCAGTTATCTTGCCCCGATTTTCAGTGGTTCGACATTTTCGACTTATATATACCGCTTTGATGGAAATCGAAAGGGCGACCTGACGGCGGGCTACACTTTCGCGTTCAGAAATAACGCCAGAACATTGCGGTTATTCGGTACGATCGAGAACGTGTTTGATCAGGAATATTTCGAAAACGGTTTTCGGACGGCTGGGGCGACGGGGAGGATCGGATTGAGTTTCGGGTTTTAAGTTCGGGCCGTTGGCTGGAACATTAGGCCTCTCAGACTTGTCTCGTTCCTGATGGGGCACCGTGCTATAATTTGCGAAACAGAGGTAAATATTATGGTGCAAAAACTGCTGTTCGTTTTTTGTCTCATTTCCATAATCGCCGGTGTTGGATCGGCTCAAAAGACCGTGACAAATGCCGATCTCGAGGTCTACCGGCAGGCGCGTCTCGAGGCCGAGCGGGAATACCGTGAGAACCACGAACGTCTCGGGATGCCTTCGCCCGAGGAACTTCAGCGTCGAAATGACCAAAGCAGGGTTGAGACTGTCGAACTCGCGGAACGATTGCGGGAACGGCGTTTGGAAGAGGAACGTCTCGAGATCGAGAGATTAAGAGCTAATCAAATCGCCAATCCACAATACGTAGAATTGATCAATACAATTCAATATGCTCCCGAGCGTAATTACGTCCCCGGTATTTTCTACTCGAATCGGAGAAATTCGCGTTCGCGCTTTATTAACAGGAATGTCCGACAGGGTTATTTTGCGGGCGGGCAGTTTTGGCCCAGCGGGCCGCGAACTCAGTCTCGGCCTATAGTGAGAATTCGCCGCCGCTAAAAAGCGGATCCCCAATTTATGATAAAAGCAGGCTGGGAAGCGGTTATCGGTATGGAGATCCATACTCAGCTCGCAACCGCTACAAAGATATTTTGCAGCTGTTCGGTCGAGACAGGCGGCGAGCCGAATTCGAATACCTGTCCCGTCTGCCTCGGCCTGCCGGGAGCTCTGCCAGTGTTGAACAAACGCGTCATCGACCTGGGAGCGCGAGCTGCGCTGGCGCTTGGGCTCGAAATACAGGAAACATCCATATTCGCCCGCAAAAACTATTTCTACCCCGACCTGCCGAAAGGCTATCAGATTTCGCAGTACGACAAGCCGTTCTCGGCCAATGGCCAATTGACGATAATGACCGCCGAGCGTGACGATCACGGCCACGCGATGGAATGGCAGCCGATGACTATTCATATCGAAAGAATGCATCTCGAAGAAGATGCGGGGAAGAACGTACATGAGGGGCTGCCGGAGGTCGACAAATATTCTTACGTTGATCTCAACCGTGCCGGTACGCCGCTCGGCGAGATAGTGACCGCCCCGGATTTTCGCACTTCGTGGCAGGCATACGATTACGTCAATCATATTCGGCGTGTCCTCCAGTGGGTCGGGGCCAGCGATGCCGACATGGAAAAGGGCAATTTACGCTGCGAGGCGAATGTTTCTGTCCGTAAAGTCGGCGAAACCAGCTACAACAACAAGGCTGAGCTGAAGAATCTGAATTCGGTCCGCTTTATGCAAAAGGCGATCGAATTTGAGATCGAACGCCAGATCGCTGCCCATGAGGCCGGCGAGCCCGTAAATCAGGAAACACGGCTCTGGGACGAGAAAAACAACTGCACGCGCATTATGCGTTCGAAAGAGGACGCACACGATTATCGTTATTTTCCGGAACCCGACCTTCAGGCGTTGAAGGTGACCGCCGATTTTATCGAAAACGTCAAAAAGCATTTGCCCGAATTGCCGGACGTGATGCGCGACCGGTTTATGGATGTCTACGAGCTGGGTTACGCCGACGCCTCGCAACTCATCAGCGATAGGGACTTTGCTGAATATTTCGAGACGGTGGCCCGAATAACTGCTAATCCGCGGCTCTCGGCCAACTGGGTGCTTGGCGAATTTACAAAGGAGCTGAACCAATCAGGAAAGGGCGTGGATGAGAGCATGACAACGGCCGAGGACCTGGCAGAACTGCTGAAGACACTCGAGTCCGGGGCGATAAACAACAATCAGGCCAAGGACGTCCTCAGTGAGATGTTTGCGACAGGCAAGACGGCCCATGATGTCATAAAAGAGAAGGGATTCGAACAGATCTCCGATGCCGCCGCCATTGAGAAAGTAGTCGATGAGGTAATTGCAGCCAATCAAGCGAATGTCGATGCGTATCGCGGCGGCAACGAGAAACTTTTTGGCTTTTTTGTCGGCCAGGTTATGAAGGCCTCGCAAGGGAAAGCGAATCCGAAGATCGTCAATGAGATCCTGAAAACAAGGCTTGAGAGCTAATACAGAGAATTTATGTCAGACCTAAATGGAAAAATAGCAGTCGTCACCGGCGGAACGAAAGGGATCGGCTACGCGATCGCCGAGGCGCTCGTGAAAAGTGGCGTGAGCGTATACATCTGTGCCCGTGACCGCGATGAGATCGAGAAGGCTGTAGGCCAGTTATCGAAGATTGGTGAGGCTTTTGGCAAGGTCTGCGATGTTCGCGACGAAGAGCAGGTGAAGAAGCTGCTGGCGTCTTGCGAATCGAGATTCGGCAGCCTTGATATTCTCGTCAACAACGCCGGTGTTGGGTACATGGGCAAGACCGTTGAGGAACTGACAGCCGACGAATTTCGACAAACGCTTGAGACGAACCTGTTTGGCGTTTTCTACGCCTGCCATCACGCCATACCCTTGATGAAGCAGCGAGCCGGGGGATACATCATCAATATCTCGTCCCTCGCAGGGCAGAATGCACACCCTGGCATGGCGGCATATAATGCTTCGAAATTCGGATTAAACGGCTTTTCCGAAGCACTCATGCAGGAGGTCAGGCACGACAATATCAAGGTCAGCTATATCTGTCCCGGCAGCGTGAACACCTCGTTTGGGGATGACTCGCCGGGGCCTGAAAAGGCCTGGCAGCTACACCCTGATGATATTGCCGAGGTGGTTATGGAGCTGTTGGCGATGAATGATAGGGCATTGCCGAGCAAAATAGAGATCAGGCCGAGCAAGCCACCAAAGTCCTAGTCGGTGGGCCGTGAGCAATATTCATCCAGAACTCGCTCGATCTTTTCTTTCTCAATTGGTTTGATCAGATAATCCGAGGCACCGAGTTCCAAGGCTCGGCCCCGATGAGTGTCCGGGTCAAGCGACGTGATCATGACGACGGGGATCTCGCCGAAATTTGCATCGGTTTTAACGTACTCCAGAAATTGCCAACCGTCTAACTGCGGCATCTCGACATCGGACAAGATGAGGTCCGGTTCCCACCGACCGGATAACAGCAGGTCAAGCGCCTCGGCTCCGTTGTTGGCCGATATGGCCCGAAGTCCGGCGTTCTCAACGATCTTTATGGTTTGATTTCGAATTGTCGCACTATCGTCCACGATCAGTACCAGCGGTTCATCGGATGGCTGCGGGTGCGGCTCTGGCTTCGCAGATGTCTTAGAAAGGGTCGGCCGCATCTCCGTCATGGGCATCATAATGGTAAACGTCGTGCCCGTCTGAAGCTGAGATTTGACCAAAACGGTCCCGCCGCGTCTCTCGACACTTTCCTTTACAATCGCCATGCCGATGCCGCGACCGGCATTCAGATCGATCTTATCGGTCGTTGTCAGACCGGGTGTGAAGATGAGTTGGGTCGCGGCCTTTTCGTCAAGGCCGCTCACGTCCGCCTCTTGCAGAATACCGTTGGCGACGGCCTTGTTTAATAGATTGGCCAGCGAGATCCCGCCGCCGTCATCGGAGACGGTCAGGACAAGAGCCTCGCCATCGGCTTCGATCCCGATCCGGATGCTTCCACGTTCCGGTTTTCCTATCAAACGACGGGTCTCAGGCGGTTCGATGCCGTGAACAACGGCGTTCTTTAAGAGATGCAGAAGCGGTTCAATAAGTGCGTCGATCACTTGCGTGTCGATCTCGACCTCACCGTTCTCTATTGTTATCGCGGCTTTCTTGCCTTCATCGTCGCAGGTCGAATGTACAGCGCGGCTTAGACGTGTCTCGAGCGTTCCAAATTTCACCATCCGGATCTGAAGCAGCCCCTGCTGCATCTCGGCCGTCAGGTTGTGTGCGATTTCAAACAGTGATTGGATCGAAGAACGGGCTTCCTTATCAGAATCAACGCCTTCAGCAAACATCGAAAATCGTTCGGCGAGGGCCGCTCTGTTTATCATCAGGCTCCTGGAGAGCTTTACCAGATCATCGAGGCGGTCGAGGGATACGCGCACGACCGGGGTGGCGGTAACTTTAGGCAGGTCCGGCCTCGGGATTGCCTCCGCGATTTGGTCCGCGGCCCTTGACAGTCCAATTTCCTGAACCGGTCTTGTTTCAGCCGATTCCGAGAGCCACTGCATCGCGAGATCAAATTGGAGTTCGAGGCGATTACTGACGCCGTCCGGCACTTTTGACGAGACCAGATCGTCAAGAGTTTCAATCGCGGTTTGTAGAAAGATTATTACTGAAGGGGCAGAGCCTCTGGCAGATTCGACGACCCTGTCCAAAAGATCTTCCATCTGATGGGCGATCTGGCAAGCTTCTTTGTACCCTACTATTCCCGCGGCGCCCTTAAAGGTGTGAGCGCAGCGCCTGATCTCCCACAGTGAGCTTTTGTCCGAAGGTGAAGTTGAAAGTATCGCGAGATTGTCGAGCATTCCAGCAAGCAGTTCATCGGCCTCTCCGCGAAAAATATCGAGGGTTTCCTCGTCGATCTCAAACTCCTCGGGGCTATCATTTAGTTGGACCGTTCGGTTTGCGGAAAAGATCAGGTCCTCAAATGACGAGTCGACCAAAGCGTTGAGGTCATCGACGAACTCGTCGGAATGGACAGGTACGTCGAGCAGACCGGCCTCGATCCTGGCAACTCCGTCTAAAACGTCATTCAACTCTCCGGGACTGTTCGTTTTACCTGTTGAAATATTATCGAGCGCTGAGATACAGTCGCTGATCATTTCGGCGACATCGAATTTGGATTCGGAACGGGCAAGTTCCCGAAGGTCAGATAGACATCTCCGGGATGGGCTCAGATCCTCCATCCGGCCGTTCTGGGTAAGCACCAGAAGACTGCTCCGGATCGACGCCAGGGCGGTGCCCGCATCACTTGTAAATGTTTGTTGAATTTCGCGGTCCATTGCAGCCGCAGAAGGGAATCTATCCGATCGCGTGGAATCAGGCGTCTACACTTTCTAAATTATTTTCCGGAATCAGGTATGTTTCCAGAGCCTTCATCAGCGTCTCGGGGCCAAAAGGCTTAGTCACATAACCGGTCGATCCCGCCATCCGTCCACGGACCTTGTCAAAAAAGCCGTCTTTTCCTGAGATCATCACGACCGGCAGGTCCTTGGCGGCGGGATTAGCCCTGATCTTCTTGCAGACCTCATAGCCGTCCATTCTGGGCATAGCAATATCGAGCAAAACGAGATCGGGAAGTCCCGCTTCCAGACATTCCAGGGCCTCGACGCCGTCCCCCGCACATACGACGTGATGTCCCGATTTTTCGAGCTTTCCCGAGATAAGCTTTCGGACTGTCGCGCTGTCGTCGACCACGAGGATCGTCTTGCCCTTGGGCATCGCGTCGTGGTTCTCAAACTGACGTTTTATCTCATCGAGACGGATAGCAAGCGTATTGAGCTGGCCGGCCAAGATCACATTGTTCGGGTTCAGACGCGAGGCTTCTTGAATATATTTGAATCCTTCGGTAAAGCTTCCGAGATTAAAATGTCCAATACCGAGGGCGGTAAGTTCGGATTCGGAAAAATCTCTGAGATTCCATTCGGCTTCCATCTGCGTTACTGCATTCTGGACAGATTCTCGATCAACCGCGGTATTGTGCAGCAGGCCTTCGATGTCGGAAAGTGTGAGTGTAGCTTTACACGACGAGCAGGAAAACGCTTGCGGATCATTCGGGATGCTGCAATAGGAGCATGAACTCAACGCAACGGGCTCTGCTCGATCATTGACTTCGACCTCTGCGGTTGGGGCATCGGCGACTTCAGAGCTTAACTCGTAGTACGCGTCTGGTGAATCTTTGAATCCCGGATCCTCGGTAATATCGATTAGCAGGAAGTCTTCGATGGCGGCAGCTTTTTTCTTCTCGGTAACAAGTGGGTTATCTTCCTTAACGAGCGGATCCATCGCCGGGGCGGCTGCAAACTCAACCTCTTGTTTCTCGATCGAAGCGTCGGGCTGATTGGTTGAATCGACGGTTGCGGTAAGAAAGTCGAAGCTGGATTGAGCCGCGGCATTTGCGGGATCTATATCCAGGGCTCTCTGAAGCGATTCGAGCTTTTGTTCGAGGCTGAGTGAAAGGTGCGATCTCAAAATCCACGCTTCTGCGTTATTAGGCTCGCTCTGTAGAAATTCGTCCACTAGTTCAAAGGCTTTTTTTCGTCTGCCGGCGACTGCAGCCGATTTGGCTTCTTGAAACGCGGAATTGGACCGGGCTGTTGTGATCAGCTTAAGAGCACTGCGTGCCTCTTCGTTTTCGGGGTTTATGTCAAGCACCTTATTTAAGCAATCCAGCTTTTTATCGGCGTCCTTCTCAAACGAGGCTTTCCAGAACCAAGCCATTTCACAGTCGCGATCGTAGGTCAGAGCATGCGCAATACATTGGTCGGCCTGATCAGCAGAACCTTCCTGATGAGCGGCAATAGCCCGCTGGACAAAGGTCTTGGCCAATAGCGATCTGGTGGCTGCCCGCCACTCAATGGCCCGGCGATTTTCCGGATTGATGTCGAGGGCGTTACTAAGGAAAACAAGCAACTCCTCAGGATATTCACTGATCGAGGCGAGCCACATCCAGATGTCCTCGCATTGCGGATCGATGCCCGATGCCTGAAAGAGTAGCCGTCGAGCGCCAACCCGGTCGCCGCTCTGAGCGGCCGCTATTCCTGACCTCAGGATCTGCTGAAAGTCTGCGCTGACACCTGAAAGGGTGTGATCGTCAACGACGGATGCGGTAAGTGGGCGAAGCACGGTAGATTCGAATTCTAATCTCATGATTTCTAAATAAGCGTGATCGTAGTGGGAATCTGCGGCCTGTGGCCTGGTATCACTCTTCGTGAAAGGCAATCACAGTGCCACCGCATGTACGACTTTCTATCGTTGTCAATTTTTAGTAACGTGCCTAATATAAAGGCTAAAAACGGCTTGAGGCGTTTGGCATCGTCCCTTAACGCGTCGCCGACTGGAGCCGAAGTGACAAAAAGTGGCATTATTCGTTGACAAAAAGTAGCAAATTCGGTGACTGCGGCGTGATATGGAACTGCCCGACTCAGAGTTCGACGTGATTATCATTGGCGGCGGCCCGGCCGGCCTGTCCGCGGCGTTTTGGTGCGCAGAGCTTGGCTTAAGGGCCATATTGACCGAAAAAGAACCTGAATTTGGAGGTCAGCTTCTCTCGACATTCAACGCTGTAAAGGGCTATCTGGGCATCGACGCAGCGAATGGCCGTGATCTGCGT
>JBGSXN010000067.1:0-8005 GCA_041751355.1 Pyrinomonadaceae bacterium | reverse complement strand
AAGCTGTTCGAATTCGCCCGCCTTTTCTTTTAGCGAAGCGCGGTCTATAGCAACGGCAAGCTGCGGAGCTATGGCTTCGAATAATTCAAGCGACGCCTTGTCAAACGCTTCGCCCCCGGCGCGATCGGCAAAATTCATTACACCGATAGTTCGCCCTCCGACCGAAATCGGACAGCTTAAAAATGACTGGGTTTTATAACTGCGATTAGCCGCGTCCGGCAACAAGCCTATTTTGGATATGTCCGCTACGGCGATCGCACGTTTCTTAGAAAATACAAATTTAGCAACCCTGCCGCCGATCTCTTCGTCCGTCCGTGGAGGGAGGTCGATACCAAGTATGGCTTTGATCTGGAATTCACTAGATTTTTCGTCATAAACGAGCAGTGAAGATCGTTCTGCCCGAAGCATCTCGGCCGCATTCTGGGTAACAGTGAGCCACAGATCGTCGTTATCGATTCGTTTGAGGCTTTGGCTGAATCGCCGGACAGCGGTGGCGAGAGTATCTCCTCGGGCGACCTCATTTCTCAAACGGAGAATTTCCAGCTGCGGAGCGGCCGATCGGCAGATTCCGACTATCTGGTCTTTATGCTCTTCATTTTCGATCGGGTCAAGCACAGCAAGTGCGGCCGAAACTTCGCCGGGGACACCGATTGGGAAAAGGGTCATTTTGCGAGGCTGGCCGGCTGAAGTTTGCTTACGACGCTCATCAAGCTCGAGAGGCTTGTCATCGGCGAAAGCCTTCATTAGGCGTTCATCATCAGCCTCGACGCCGATCTTGATCATCCGGTTCGTCATTTCGCCAAATGCCGCCATGCTTTTAAGCGTAGTTCCGCGCTTCTCCAGCCATATCAAGGCCTGAAAGCCATAGCGTTCATTAATGAATTCAAGTATAGAAGCTGCGGCTTCAGCGTAGGTGACGTTAAGAATGGTTCCAAAAAAAGATCGCCACGCGGCCGCGTCAACCGGTTTTTCAAGCTTCGGTTCATTTTTGGAGGATTCGACGAGGGTTGATATGTCAGGTTTCGCAGTGTCTATCGCTTTCTCAGCTGATTCGGTGTCGGGATCAAGGACCTTATCGGTTGCCGCCGCGGCGCTAGAGGCGAGCACTTTAAACTCTCTGACGGTTTGGTCCAATATGGTTGCCGATCCGCTGAGGAGGACGTTCTCAAAGAATTCGTTAGCCGGATAATCGCGCCAGTCGCCCGATATGGCCCTTTCCGTAGCGTTTCGATATTTCTCGGAATTGATAAAGGTTCGTCCGACGACCGCCACCAGAGGCCGCTCGCCCGAACGAAACGGGACTGCCCGGCATTCGAGCCCGGCATGGCACTGGAAGCGAAGGACCTTTCCCGACTTGGTCGCTTTTTCAAATGCCGCCCCGCAGTATTTGGCGCAGTCGGCCGAGAAACCCGACTTCGGATTCAAGTTCTGGCAGATCGAGTTGTTATTAGACAATGAAATCTCCTCTGCGGAGCTATCGATAATCGATACCGCGAGGCCGGCTTCATTAGCTAAACGGTCTATGGCCATCTTGTCTATATATTCCGGGTTTTCACTCATTTAAATAGGTGCCGATCTACGACGCGATTAATGCTGCGCACTCGGCGGCCTAAAAGATGATCGATCATTTAGGTCGAAAATATGTCTAATAGCCAGCTCGTTTCATTTAATTCGGCGTAATAGACAAATACTTTGATTCACCCCGGGTGGGGTCGATCACACCATTTATCTGCGTTGTGTCACCTGGAAGACGATGAGGCCGGAACATAAGAAAGTAAGCTGAATGTTGTGGCTATCTGAGCCGCGAATAATATTTATCCGTTATCGCAAGTCCCGGAGAAATAATTTTACTCACTTCTTAATTATAAGCAGACCAGGAGGCAAAACGACAATGATCAATGAATACGAAAATAATAACCCTGTTACGGGTGAAACGAACGCCGGAGCAACAGGAATCGAGAGCAATGACGATGTTATTTCTCTCTTGAACAACCTAATCGAAACCTGCAAGGATGGAGAACAGGGGTTTAAGGAGGCTGCGGAAGGCGTGGAACGATCGGATCTGAAAACGACGTTTTACGAATATTCTAAGCAGCGCTCGGAATACGCCGGTGTTCTTCAGGGTCTAGTTCGATCACTGGGCGGCGATCCTGAAGCCGACGGCAGTATTTCCGGGGCCGTTCACCGCGGATGGATCAACATCAAATCTGCCGTGACGGGCCGCGATGAAAGTGCCATTCTCAACGAATGCGAGAGGGGCGAGGACTATGCCAAAGAGGCTTACGAAGACGCGCTCAAAAAGTCTTTGCCGGCGAACATCGCGGACGTTCTGAGACAGCAGTCACAAGGTGTGCAGGCCGCACATAATCGAATCAAGGAACTCAGGAATGCCGCCAGCCGAGCTGCGTCGTCTTGATCTTAGACATTGAATAGTCAGGAAAAGGGTCCGGTCCGTCCGGGCCCTTTTTATTTTCTAACGGCCGATCGCCCCCAGGCCCTCGGCAACGTTTGCCTCGATATGTGGATGCTCGGGATTGATACGGATACAGGCAGCGTTATGCAGCGGTTTTATCTCGACCAGTTTCGGAACGACTTTTTTGCATTCCTCGATGGCATATGCGCATCGGGTATGGAAAGGGCATCCGGAAGGCGGACTCATAGCCGACGGAACATCACCCTTTAGAATAATACGCTCACGTTTTGCCTCGATCTCTGGGTCCGGTATCGGGACTGCAGAGATCAACGCCTGCGTGTAGGGCATGAGCGGATCGCGATAGATCTCTTTTCCATCCGCAAGCTCAACTATTCGGCCAAGATACATCACAGCCACCCGGTCCGAGAGGTGACGGACGGCACGGAGGTCGTGAGAGATAAACAGGTACGTTAGGTCCTTCTCGGCCTGCAGACGCTCCATCAGATTCATTATCTGGGCCTGAATGGATACATCGAGGGCCGATATCGGTTCGTCAGCAACGATGAACTCAGGGTCAACTGCCAGTGCCCGGGCGATGCCGATACGCTGACGCTGGCCGCCCGAGAACTCGTGAGGATAGCGCTTTACAAAGCGGCGGCTCAGACCAACGGTTTCCATGAGCTCCTGAACACGCGCGTCCACATCCCGCCCCTTGGCAAGTCCGAATGTCCTGATCGGCTCTCCGACAATGTTACCGACTGTCATTCGCGGGTTAAGGCTCGCATACGGGTCCTGAAAGATCATCTGAAGGTGTTTGCGCTGCTCTCTCATTGCAGAGACCGGCAAATGGGCCAGGTCCTGGCCGTTGTAAAACACCTTGCCGCCCGTTGGTTCGGTAAGGCGAAGTATGGCCTTGCCCAAAGTAGATTTACCGCAGCCGGATTCACCGACCAGCCCCAGAGTTTCTCCCTTTTTGATATCGAGAGTAACGCCGTCCACCGCTTTTACGACCCGCGTCGAACTAAATAGCCCGGCGGCGGACTTGTAGTGAACAAAAAGGTCCTCGAGCGATATGAGATTAGTTTGGGTAGATTCCGCCATTATTTCGATTCTCGCTCCTTCACTGATTCGGCATATACTTCCGCGGCAAAATGACAGAGCGAGTGATGATCTTCGTTGATCTGGACGAAGGGAGGGAATTCCCGACCGCAGATCTCCTCGGCCCGGTAGCAGCGATCATTAAACGGACAGCCGGGTGGTAAATGAGCAACGTCGGGCGGCAGCCCGGGGATCTGATAAAGTTCTGTCCCTTCCTCATGAGCAGGATCGGGGACGCTTTTCAAGAGTCCTTTTGTATAAGGATTTGCCGGCGTGGCAAACAGTTCGGCGGTAGGTGCCTGCTCAAATACCTTTCCTGCATACATTACGATTATCTTGTCGGTCATGCCGGCGACCACACCTAGATCGTGGGTGATCAGGATAACGCTCGTGCCCATCCTGTCTTTTAATTCTTTAATGAGATCGAGGATCTGGGCCTGAATTGTCACGTCGAGTGCCGTCGTAGGCTCGTCCGCGATCAACAGTTCCGGATCGCACGACAGGGCCATCGCGATCATTACGCGTTGCCGCATGCCCCCCGAAAATTCATGAGGGTAACTGTGAATGCGATCCTCTGCGTCGGAGATCCCGACGAGCTTGAGCATCTTGACCGCATGTTGAAAAGCCTCGTCTTTCGAATGCCCGAGGTGGAGCCGGGTGACCTCCATCAACTGACTCGAGATCTTCATGAACGGGTTAAGCGAGGTCATCGGATCCTGAAAGATCATCGCGATACGCTTGCCGCGTATCTTTCTAACCTCGTCGATCGGCAGCGTCAGGACGTCGATCCCGCTGAATATGACCTTTCCGCCGGCGATCTTTCCGGGTGGCTCAGGAATAAGACGCATTACGGAAAGATTGGTAACCGATTTGCCGCTTCCCGATTCACCTACGATGCCGAGCGTCTCACCCTTTCTAAGCTCGAACGAAATACCGTCAACGGCTTTGACTACGCCGTCCTCGGTCATAAAGTAGGTCTTCAGATCGTCGACCGATAAGATCGTGCCGTTATGATCACTCATCTGGTTATTTAAAATTTCCTTGTTTGCGGGTCGAGGGCATCCCGTAAACCGTCACCCAAAAAATTCAGAGAGAATAAGGTCAGGGCCATTGTTATACCGGGAAATAGCAGCTGCCACGGATAAACCGCGATATTCTTGATCCCGTCTGATGCAAGGCTGCCCCATGAGGCAAACGGTGCCTGAACGCCAATACCCAAAAATGAAAGAAATGCCTCGGTTAGCATCACGCTCGGTACCGTAAGCGTTGCATAGACGATAACCGGGCCAAGTGCGTTAGGTACAAGATGGCGAAATATGATCGCAGGTGTCGAAACGCCGGTCGCTTTAGCCGCCATGACAAATTCCTGGTTTTTGAGAGAAAGGATCTGACCGCGGACGACGCGGGCCATCGTCAGCCATGAAACCAGCCCGAGAGCAAAGAAAAGCAGAAAAATTTGTGCCAATCCCTGATTACCCGCTCCACCGAATGTTTCTGCCAGCGACGTGATCCAGCCCGGAGTGTTCGGTCCGCCAAAAACGGAAAGCAAAACAATAACGATCAGGATGTACGGGATCGCATATATAATGTCGACGATGCGCATCATTATGTTATCGATGCGGCCGCCGAGGTAGCCGGCTATCGCTCCGTAAGACACACCGACTATCAGCGAGACAAAAGTAGAGATTACGCCGACCATCAGTGAAATACGCCCACCCTGCAGCACGCGAGCGAGCATGTCTCGGCCAGCTTCGTCAGTTCCCATCGGGTGACGAGCCGATGGAGGAAACGAATTTACGAGTTCACCGCTGCCAACATCCGAAGGAATATAATCCGCCGTCAGCCCGGTAGTAAGTCGAATGATGAGCGGCCCGATCGTGACCGCGATCACCATTATTACCATCACCACCAGTCCGAAAACGGCAAGGCGGTTCTTTAACAGCCGCCTCCACGCGTCTCGGCCAAGCGACGTTCCTTTTATAGTTTCGACATTCTCTGTCATAACTTTTCAGCGATCTGCGACCAGCGGTATTGAGTTCCGGCCGATCAAGCGTCTATTACTTACTATTCGTATCGAATGCGCGGATCTAAGAATCCGTACGAGATGTCTACTACAAGGTTGAATATCATGATCAGTATCGACAGGAACGCAACGATGCCCAGGATGAGAGGCTCGTCGCGGTTCAATACCGACTGGATGAAAATATTCCCAAGCCCCGGTATTGCAAAGACCTTTTCAACCACAACGGTCCCAGCCAGCAGCGACGCGAGGGCGGGGCCGGTAAACGAAACCACGGGTATTATTCCTCCGCGAAGTCCGTGCTTAAGCAACACGGTCTTTTCATTTAGTCCCTTGGCCCTGGCGGTGCGAATATAATCCGACCGCATAACCTCGAGCATCCCCGCACGGGTCAAGCGGGCGATGTACGCCATATAGATCGCCGCTAACGTGATAACCGGTAACACAAGGCTCGATATACCGCCGCCCCAGCGTGCCGGAGGTAGTATAAACAGCCAAAGCGAAAATACCAGGACGAGGATAGGGCCCAACACGAAATTCGGGACCGAGAGCCCGAGCATCGCAAAAGCCATAGAACCATAATCAAATGCGGAATTTTGCTTTAATGCCGCTATTAGCCCCACGGCTAATCCGATAAAAAGAGCAAGAACATAAGCTAAAAAGCCAATCGTCGCTGAATAAGGAAAGTGCCTGTAAATGATCTCGTTGACCGATTGGCCCGAATATCTAAGCGATTCGCCGAAATCGAGCTTCACGATATTCAGCATCATCAGTCCATACTGCTCGTACCACGGTTTGTCGAGCCCGTATTTCTCACGAATGTTCTTTTCGACGGCCGGCGGCAGAGCTCTCTCGCTTATGTAGAAGTTGCCGGGTGCCAGCCGGATAAGGCCCCAGGTCAACGTCACTACCAGCAATGCCATCGGGATGATGATAAGCAATCTGCGCAGGATGAAATTTAGCATTGATCTTGTTACTCCACCGGGGCAGTTTTTTCGGTTTTCGCCATCTCTCTGGATTTCTCGAGATCTAGCTGCGACTGCATAAGCCGGGCAATTTGCTGCTCAACACGCGGATCTTCGTCCTTCATAATATTGTCGACATTTGCGTCCCATTTTGCCGGGTCGGTTTCGATATAGACAAATTTCCAGGCATGAACCGTTCCGGCATTTGGATATAGTCCCTTCACAAAAGGTTTCTTGATCCAATTAGTTCCCGCAGTTGAAAGCGGAATAACGACCTGCTGGCTCATCACCATAAACTCGGCCTCCGCAAGTTTCTCGAAACGCTCATCGGGGTCGGCCAGCTTGTTAGCGTCGTCGAGCAGCTTGTCGTATCGGGGATCGTGCCAACCGGTCGAACTGTCGTTCTTGGGGGAATAGAACAATGCCAAAAACGTGAAAGGGTCCATGTAATCAGCTACCCACCCGCGGCGAGCAAAGCCGTTGAATTCCAATGCCTTTGTGGACGGAAGAAAAGTTTTCCATTCCATGTTGTTCAGCGGCACTGTGATCCCGAGGTTTTGCTTCCACTGAGCCTGCAGAAATTCGGCCACAGCTTTATTGCTTTCGGAGGTATTGTAAACCACGTTTACTTTGTCGAACGGGAATGTCGGACACGCCCAACCGGTTCCCTGCCGCTGCACAGGAAATCCAGCCTCGCCGAGAAGCTGCCGAGCCCTTTCACCATCGAAAAGCCGCTTCTCCCATTGTTCGGGCGAAATGTTGTTCTTCGCCAGCAACCCGCTATAGACCTTTGTCCGGGCCGCTTCGTATCTGGGGAATATACCGACAGGCGTAAAATCGGTAAGTGGTTTAACCGTTTTACGGAACTTTGCCAGGGCTTCCCGGTCGACGGCGAGTGCAAATGCCTGCCGCACTTTGAGATTGTCCATTGGGGCCTTGGTCGTATTGACAGAATAGTATTCGATCACGGCTTCAGGAAAGAGCAGATACTCGTCCTTATACTGTTTTACATTTTCTATCCATCCCGACGGGACCGTATGGTTATAGGTGGCGTCGACACGGCCGGCCTTATATAGATTGAGCATCGTCGTCTGCTCATCAAGCGGGTAAAATTCGATTCGCTCTATCTGCACATTTGCAGCGTCCCAATACGTCGGGTCCTTCACCGCGATGATCTCGTCGTACGGCTTGTGTGCTTCCAATCGATACGCACCGCTAGTGACCATATTTTCGGGTTTGGTCCATTGGGCGCCAAATTTCTCGACAGTCGGCGGATGGACGACCCTGAAATACTGGTGGGCCAGCAACCCAAGAAAGTAAGGCGCCGGCTGAAGCAGCTTGATTCGAAAGGTATAGTCGTCGACCGCCTCGTATCCAACATCTTCAGCAGTAATGGGCACGAACTCTTTCCCGGCTAAGGCGGCCTTTAGCTTAGGGTCCTTTTCTAACATCACAGATCGTGTCTTTTCGTCCGACGGAACGGTAACACGCATGGGCTCATCAAACTTT
>JBGSXN010000066.1:0-27138 GCA_041751355.1 Pyrinomonadaceae bacterium | reverse complement strand
TCACCTCGCGTTCGACGACGCCGGCGAGATACCAAAAGAGAGCCGCGCAGAAATGGCAATGCTGATGAGGGACGGATACTTTACCGTGCATGCCGATCTCACGCTGAAGCCGAACCGGCCATTTTCACGTGCTAAGATGCTTCGGCTCATTAGACAGATCTATGAAAAGCGAAAGTGGATGCCGAGCCTCGAGAGCGGTAAGACGAAGGCGACGGTCGACGGCAGGCTGGTGCTGAGTGTCGGCAGAACGGAACGTCAGGTGGTGATACGTCCCGATGTGTTTCTTTTCAGGAAGTTCGGAAACGAACTTTACCAGGTAAAGGAAGCTGCTCTGGTTGGCGGTGAGAATGTGAGTTTTCAGACCGACCCTTCGGGTGCGGTGATGTATTTGGAGATCGCCCCTACCGATATGCCGACGGTGGCAGAGAATATGTCTCCATTCACAAACTGGAGCACAACGCTGGGCGCGGCCGCTGTTCAGTCCCGCCTGTCCCGTTACGTGCGGGGCATCGGCACGCTCTACGATGTGAACATCAAACAAAAAGGCTATTCGCGGCGGGCGGTCGAGCTAGAGATCATCGGCTCGAACGGGACCAAGACTCTCAAGGGCGGCAAGATCCGCTCGGCACTACGGCTCAGAGAGCAGCTTTTTGTGATGGACAAACGTTATGGGGCGGGCAATCGCGTCGCGAGCTATACTTTCACCGGCCGCGGCTGGGGGCACGGTGTCGGGATGTGCCAATACGGGGCCTTTGGCCTCGCGAAAATGGGCGTCAAGTACGATGACATCATCCGGCACTATTACACCGGCGTGGAATTGACCAAGTCGTATTGAGTCGTTATCTCTTCAGTTTCAGCTTTGGGGCCTCTACATCCTTTAGGCGATGCCAAACGATAGTGATGTTACCAGCCGAGTCCCTATCGACCACGCGGAAAGCGACGATAACATCACGACGTTTATCGAATTCCAATTCGTCATAGGGGATACCGTCGACCGAGCGCATAAATTTGCCGCGATACGCGATCGATCTGAACGCGAAAGTGGAATTTTCCTTTACCGGGTGTCCATTCCGATATAAAAACCCATCCGCCGTTATCCCTTTTGCGACCGCGGCGTCATACCGAATAAATTCGTCGCCGTCGCCGGCTGGTTCCAAATCGACGAGATATTTTACCCCCTTAGAATCGAGGGTTATGTCCTCGATCGCAACCTCGCCGAGGTCTGCCATAATTACCTGCTGCAGCACCCCGCCCGTCCTGAATATTCCGTCCAGCAAGATCACGTCCGCCAGCCGAGGCAGGCGATAGCTCTCGGTTCGGAAAGAATATGCGGCTCCGGCCCCGGGAATCTTGAAAGCGAGGCATTTCTCGCTGGCAATAACGACGTCCGTCTCTGAAACGCAAGAGGATTCGGCATTGAGCTTTACAATGCCTGTGTTTCGCCGTTTAAGAAACTCAGCGTGTTCGGCAAGCAGCGGATCCGGCACGGCGAGTGCCTCGATCTCGTCCTTGCCGGGCTTTCGATAAATGCCTTTCTTCGGGTCCAGCAGCGGATGATCAGCGGCCCGATCTTTTGGGATCATCAGATCGATGGATCGCAGCCGGTCGTAGTTCGCGTTATCTGCGGTGATCGCGGGCACGTTAGCCTGTCGGGAACCAGGTCTGGGCGTCGGTGTAGGTGTCGGATTAAACTGAGCGATCGCTGCAACATTCAGAAGCAAGACTATCAGAATCAAAATACTACCGCGCCACATAACCGTTTACCTCCAGTGGTTGAAGCCTATGATATCACCGTTTCTGCCAGGGTGAGGTTAAATTTACTTTGGCGAGACCATCTCTTGGATACGGACTGATAACACAAGGGTCGACCTGCCTTTCTAACCACGGCCGGGATAAAGCCGTTTTATTAGCTGGATCTGGCCGGCATGATATAGATCATGCGCAGCGACGCCGATCGCAAGATCGCGAAACGAGGTGCTGCTGCCATTTGGCACTCTTCCGAAATCATCATTGAAAGCGGCTATCGACCCGATAAGCAGATCATGGTAACTCTTCAACAGTTTAATATCGGACTTTAGTTCGATTTGGGTTGTTGGGGAAGGCCGTTCCAGCCAGTTCGAGCCTTTCAAAGCGAACTTGAGTTTTATATCGCCTGCAAACCGGCGGTAAACGGAGTATTTCCAGTAAGCCGCATGGACAATCAACTCCCAGATGTTATGGCGTACTGACGCGGGCCGCCATGATGCGGTCTGTTCATCGACACCGCGGATCGAGCCGAGCAGATTGGTACCGTGCCATGACTTTCGCCTGAATGCCTGCTCGAGCTGGAGAATGATCAGCTCCTTTTCAACCATATCTTATCGAACACCGACCAGCCCCTGGACCGACTGGACCAGTTTTTCCGTGTCCCAGCCGACCCCGTCCTTGAAGACGATCTCGACCTTTTCAATATCGAAAATATTTGCCGCCGGATTGCCGTTGACGACCATTAGATCGGCCTGCTTTCCGACGGCGATAGAACCGATACGCGAATCTTCGCCAAGGAATCTGGCACCGTTGAAGCTCGATATCCTGATCGCTTCCAGCGGCGTAAATCCCGCCTCAACAAGCAGTTGGACGGATCGGTGATCGCCAAAACCCGCCACAACGCCGCCGTTGCCGGTCGGGTCGAGCCCGGCAATAAGCAGCCCGCCTGCCTGGACAAACAGACGTTCAAAATCCATTGCTTTGCGGAGTAAAGCAGGCATCGGTGAATTCGCCGATATTCGTGCTCGCGACGAAAGATAGCGGACGCGTGCATCCGCAGACATTGTGTTGAGCATCCGCGGATTCAACAACGCACGTGCAGTTCCGATTCCGCTCTGCGTGATCGGAGCGCTTGCCTCAAAGACGGGAAGTGTCGATGTGATTGCCACGTTCTTTGAAACCAATGTGCGGATCGTTTCCTTAACTTCGGGGCCATTGATGTCCAACTGCTGCAGACTGGCCGAGACGCCATTCGGACATTCATCGGGCTTTTTATTAGCGACGTATTCTGAATTTGCAAAAAGGCCGTGTTCGAGATTATCGATACCGATCTCGGCGGCTTCGCGATAGCCGATCGAGCACAGATGGCCGGTGACTTTCAGGCCGCGTTTGTGGGCTTCCTCGACGGCAACTTTCAGTTCCGCCCGGCTGATATTCATATAGGCCTTGAACGAGGTCGCACCCTGGTCTGCCCAAAAGTTGACCATTCGCCGGGCGTCTTCGGCGCCGGTCATTTCACGCATCACCGGCGTAAAAGCCCCCTTGCCCTCGAGATAAGGCGCCGTGACATGCATCTTCGGCCCGATCATCCGGCCTGAGTCGATCAGTCGTTTGGCTTCGAGGTCGGTATAAGGAGCTACGCTGCCAGTCGTGCGAATCGTTGTCACGCCGAGGGCCAGGTACAGACGCGGGAAGCTGATCGCCATATCCGAATAGATCGGTGGCGAACCGCCCATCGGAAAGAAGAGATGGTTGTGCATCCCGACGAGGCCGGGCATCACCGTATAGCCTTTTAGGTCGATCACCTTTGCGTCCGCAGGAAAGGTCGTCGCGGCGGTTGGGCCGATCATGCTGATCTTGCCATCGCTTATCAGGATCGTTTGGTCTTCTAACGGAGCGGCCCCCGTGCCGTCTATAATCCGCACTGAGGTGAGAGCGATCAGCGGAGCCTGAACCCGGATGAATTGCTGATTCTCATTCTGCTGCTGAGCGACGGCTGAGAAAGCCAACATCAACGAGAATAACGCGGTAAGAAGTGATCTCATAAGTCTTGTCGAGCAAAATGCGAAAGTCAAACTGCTCCGAATAGAGGATTTGCCCCGTATGCTATCACAGGGCGGGGCTTTAGGCTATGTATCTTGACTGGGATTAGCTCTTCCGAATTTGGCTCCCGCGAAAGGCATTCAACCTGCGGGGCAAGGACAATATTTGAGAACCACGCTATCGGGCCGTCGGGTGCTTGGCGTTGTTAGGCATCATCCCGCGCTAGACGCAAGGTACGAAATGCCCGTCTAGTTCAGTAAACCTGACAGCCAATGCATGATGTTAAGTGCGAATTGCCGGGCATCAATGCCGGGGCGATGCCTACCCCAGCGATCTATATTAAATCCGGGTCGCCCGGTGTCCTGGCCTGAGATGACAGCCGCCTCGCCGATGACGACCACTCGCCCCTTGCCGAACTTGAACGCTATCCCCTGCGCTCGACCGGCTGCGGGGATTTTCTCTCCGCTCGGAAGCTGATCGAAAACCGTATCCGACAGTTTGAGGATGGGAGCACTCCCGTCCGGCCCTTTCAGTGAGAGGCCGACGCCGGTCATAACTCCCGGGACCCGCTCACTCATGTCCCGACCTCTGGTAATCGGGTGGTCGCCCAAAAGGCCGTTCTCGCGGGTAAAGAAGATACAACCCGGACAGCCGACCAGATGGTTCGGAGCTGAAGTTTCCATAGCCGAGCCGTTGCGCAAATCCACACCAAATCGTCGGGCTAAGTTCTGCGCGGCAGCGCCAGTCGGTTCATGATCAGCAACCAAGAGTAAGCTGCCACCTCTTCGGACCCAATCTCTGACCGCATCGCATTCGCCTTCAGTGAAAGCTGGGTTGCCTGCCTCTTGAGGGCTCGTGTCTCGATCAGCCCCGAGCGCGGAGACGATCACCAGAATGTCATAACCCTTAAGCGTCTTCTCCTGAAACTTCTCCCTGTTTGGAATAACTCGATAGCCGTCGCTGGTTAAGAGGTCGGCGAACCGCTTGTACCGTCCGCCGCTGGTGTGGACGTTAAAATGGGCCTCGTCGAAAAGCATCTTCGGGTGTTTCTTTGTATAGGCGGGGCGTGCGATCTTTAAATCAGAATCCTGGTCGGTTACCTCCTGGCCCAAACCTAAGTGGGCCACAATTAAAGGTACAAGTGACATCATGATTCCCAGTTTGAGAGCAGATACAAGAGTGGATTTCATGAACTGTCTCCAATCGGCTCCTTGAAAAGAACCGTTTTTAGTCGTGCCTAACTATTGATTAAAACTAACGCGCCGTTGATAATATGCCATTATCGGACTGTTATCAACCTAAATATTGACAGAACTAACGAGGACGAAATTGCTTTTTCAGGTCGACAATCTGATGCGGTTGCGGCACATGAGTCACATGACGTAACGGTCTTTTACGGGCTACATTTGAGACTACAACTTATTTCGGAACAAGCTGAATCCGAAGGAGATGTGTTTCGATCAGAAAAGGGAATATTTGATTTATTTGGCCGTCAAAAAAATGTCGCGGATTCAACACAGAATGTAGATATGTAAAGACGACAGAGACCTACACTTATGTTTTGAAGAACAAGAGTTTTGTAAAAAGTCCTTTCGATGTTTAGATCACCCAATATTTACAAGCTGATCGGTGCGTGGCTGCTGCTGAGCGCCGCGCTCGGCGGTTATTCCTTTGCCCAAAAGCCGCAGGCAGACAAGATCGAGCTTGGATCGCAGACGGCCAAGGCAGGGTTTAAGAACGAGGACGATATCCGCGACAAGTTTAACAACTGGCTGCTGGATGCGGAAGCACAGGCGTGGTTAGCAGCGATGGGTTATAAGCTTTCCGATATCGAGTCGGTCCGGGCAACAAAGCCTCACGGGGAGAAAGCGGATGTTGTGGTGCGGATCCGGTTGAATAGAGCAGTCTCTACCGCAGAAACGCAGAGACGCGGACAGCAATACTTAGCCGGCGGAGAGGCAGTAGAAGGAATTTCTATAAAGCTCGTAAGTTCGGCGAACGGATTTAATCAGATCGATAAACGCTGGCTGGCGAATTATGCTAAGAAATGGAATATGCCGTCGGAAGTCGAGGCCGCGTTAAGATTGTATCTCGGCGAGGTGCCGCCGGATAAACCCACACGTGATAAACGCCGGATGTTCCTGAACGAGCTTGAGCCGGCTCAGCAAAAGGCGGTCATCGATTTCTTTACATTAAACAAGGAATTGATCGTTTCCGACCTGATCGAGGGTGACGGTGCCGATGCGGCATCGTGGATTATGGTCGCATTCAAGGCCATGGACAAGCCGCGGTGGGTGCTGAGGTCTTCGGCCGACGCTGTCCGGCTTTTTGCAGAAGGCAAAGTTGAAATGACCCGTGCGGGCAACCTAAAGATCGGTCGAATCACAATGCAGCGAAAGGGCGGTGATGGGGGCCGCGAAACCGGCAAAATGCTGCAGTTTAAGATCAATCCAATGCATTTGGTTGAAGCCAAATGAGACTATCGCGTTCGCAGATCGTCGGGGCCTTGATCGTGCTCCTGATACTCTTGATCTTTGCATTAGGACGGATGTATCTGACGTTGGCCTAAAATTATCGAGAGTTAACTTGCTGGTTTCCCGCTCATGTGAAAGACGATCTTTCCTCCGTTAACGATCTCGGAGTGCGTGACGTATCGTCGATCAAGCGTTCGTCCGTTGACCGTGACCTTGGTGACATAGACGTTAGTGTCCGATTGATCCACGGCCTCGATCGTCAACCGGCGGCCATTCTCCAGCTTTATCGTGGCCGTTTTGACCACAGGACTGCCAAGCGAATAATGGCCTGAGCCGGGCGCAACCGGATAGAAACCGAGCGCGGTGAATAGGTACCAGGCGGACATCTGGCCGCAGTCGTCGTTGCCGCCGAGGCCGTCGGGGGTCGGTTTGTATTGGTTCTTGAGGATCATTCTGACCCGTTCCTGGGTTTTCCACGGTTCGTCGGTCCAGTTATAGAGATACGCAGCGTGGTGGGCGGGTTCGTTGCCGTGGACGTAGTTGCCGATGATACCTTCGCGGGTGATGTCCTCGGTATTGGCGAAGAATTCGTCGGGCAGGTGCATCGTGAAAAGCTCGTCGAGGTGCTCGGCGAATTTTTGCTTTCCGCCCCGAATCTCGATCATCGCGGCCGGGTCGTGCGGCACGTAAAGGCTATAATTCCAGGCGTTCCCCTCAATAAAGCCCTGATCGTGGGTCGATAGAACGTCAAATTTCTCTCGGAATTTGCCGTCACTCATTCGCGGCCGCATGAAGCCGCTCTCTTTGTCATAAACGTTTCGCCAATTCTGTGACCGTTTGATGAATTCGTCGAAAATGGCAGTACGTCCGAGTTTCTTGGCAGCCTGGGCGATCGCCCAGTCGTCATAGGCGTATTCTAGTGTTTTTGAAACTGACGAAGAATTCTTGTCCTCGGGCACGTAGCCCATTTTCATGTAGTATTCCAGGCCGTCGTAATATTTTGTCCGTGCGGTCTGTGCCGAGGACTCAAGAGCCTTGATCGCTTCGGGTCCAGTCAGATTGCCCGTCACTATCGCGTCGGCGATGACCGATACGCTGTGATAGCCGATCATGCACCAGTTCTCATTGGCGTAATGCGACCACACCGGCAGCATTTTATGGACGCTCTGATCATAATGGGCCGTCATCGACCGGATCATGTCACGGTTGCGGGACGGCTGTATCAAATTCAGCAGCGGATGAAGAGCACGGTATGTATCCCAAAGCGAAAAGGTAGTGTAGTTGGTAAAACCCTTAGCCGAATGAACGTTCTGATCGATGCCTTTATATTGCCCGTCCGTGTCCATATAAACGGTCGGGGCAAGGAACGTGTGATAAAGGGCTGTGTAGAAATTTTTCATTTCGCCCGGATCGATCGTCGTTACTTCGATCTTGCCAAGTTCTCGGTTCCATGCGGCCTGGGCCGCTCGTTTCACCCGGTCGAAATCCCAGTGAGGTATCTCTGCCTTGAGATTGGCCATTGCTCCTGCGGTCGACACCGGCGAGAGAGCGAGTTTGATCTTTACCTTCTCATCCTGCTCCGTATCGAAATCGAAATAGGCCCGGATCTGCTTTCCGGCGGCCTCGGGGAAATTACGGGTCTGGTCAAATTTTCGCCAGAATCCCTGATAATCAACTTTGCCGAAATTCCGGAAGCCATAGCTTTTGAAGGGCTTGGAGAACTGCATCGCGAAATACACCGTACGGGTCCGAGCCCAGCCGTTTGTCTGGCGATAACCGACTATTGTGTGGTCATTCTCGACTCGAACAAACGTCCAGACATTCTTGTCCTCGTAGTTATAGATACCGTGCATCAAGTCGAGGATAATGTGCGAATCATTGGACTTTGGAAAAGTATACTGGTGAAAACCGACGCGGGTCGTGGCGGTCATTTCGGCCCAGATATTGTGGTCGTCCAGAAGAACCTTGTAATAGCCAGCCTCGGCCGTTTCGTTTGCATGGGAAAAAGCGGATCGGAATCCGCTCGCAGGATCATTCCTGGCACCGGGTTCAAGCTGAAGCGGCCCGACGGTCGGCATTACAAGAAAATCGCCAAGATCGCTGTGCCCGGTACCGCTGAAATGCGTATGTGAAAACCCAACGATCTCACGATCATCATATTGATAGCCGGCACAGTATTTATACGCGTCCTTGTTGTAAACGCCATTGATGTTGTGCGGCTGCTGGTCGGTGTCGGGAGATAGCTGTACCGCCCCGAAAGGCACCGTCGCGCCGGGATAGGTATGGCCCATTTTTTGAGTGCCGATCAAAGGATCGACATACTGAATGTAATTCTTAGGAACCTGAGCGGCGATTGCGATTGGCAGCGATAACAAAATTGACAGACAGATCGTTCTCTTCATTTCTTGCTCCCGGCGATCATCAAGGGGCTTCCCGGCGTTCCTTCTTTTCGAATTTAACTTGTCGAAGCTTGGTACCGGTCCATTCAAAATAGTAAACCCCGCAAGTGGGGTCATCGCTTTCGAGATCACCGCCTTTGTAGCCGTTGATTACCAGCAGCCGGCTGTTGTCCCTTGTAACTATCGGATCTGCCTCATCAGGCATTTCGCAGAACCCGAAGCCGGTGCCCTCGAGTTCCTGCGGGAAAAAGACCCTACCGGTGCGAGCGTTAATAATGGCGGAAACGGCGCAGTTCGTGCCGCAGCCCCAACTGACAAATACAAAATGCCCAGCAAAATTTACGCCGTCTTTCGCCGCGTTACGAAGGTTCGTCCGAAACCGATTGGCGTTCCTATGGCTCTTAAGGTTCACCTTAATATTTTTTACATCCTGCACAATAGCGGGAAATTGGGCAAACGAGGGACTCTCAGATTGGGCGATGGCTGCCGAAGGCAAACCTAACAAAAGCGTGGCCAGCAAAAGGGAATTTATCTTCATACTATGTATCCGCGTGGTGCCAAGGTGAACCGTAAGTGATCGTGAATATAACACAAGGCGGCCGTATCTAAAACTTCAAGGTGTGGCCAGTACGAGACTGCTTCCGCAAATCTGAAAGGGCAGTGTTACTCTGGTTCTATGTCAGTTGAGAGGGCTAAACCCATATTCGCAATCGCCGGGCCTACGGCGTCGGGCAAGACGGAGCTTGGGGTTGAACTAGCCTTAAAAGTGGACGGCGAGATAATTAACTGCGATTCGGTCCAAATATACCAGGGAATACAGATAGCAACGGCAAAGCCTACGCCAGACGAGATGCGGGGCGTGCCTCATCATTTGATCGATTACGTTGATCCGAATGTAAATTACACTGCCGCCGACTGGGCTCGGGATGCGGCCCGAGTGATCGTTGAAATAGAATCTCGCAATCGCGTTCCGATACTTGTAGGAGGCACAGGATTTTACCTTCGAACACTAAGAGAGCCGCTTTTCGACAGCCCGCCGACGGACCTTGTTTTGCGTGAACGGCTACGAACGAAACACAAGTCAAAAGGGGCGGAACACCTGTATAAAATCCTCGCCAAGATCGACCCGGAAACGGCCAAAAAGACTAGTCCGAATGACTATGTCAGGACGATCCGGGCAATTGAGGTTTTTCTTCAGACGGGCAAGCGAATCTCATCCCTACAGCCGGATCGGGCTGAGCCGCCGCCATTTGCAGACCGAATACGACAATTCGTACTCGATCCACCGCGAGATCTGCTTTACGAAAAGATCAACCACCGGACCGAGAGGCATTTTGCGGCAGGGCTCGTCGATGAAGTGCGCGAGCTCCGACAAAGCGGTGTCCGTGACGACACTAATGCGCTCGGGGCGCATGCCTATCGCCGGGTTTGCGAATACTTGCGGGGCGAACGTGACCTTGAGTCCGCGATAGACCAGTCAAAGCGTGACGTCAGGCACTACGCAAAGCGGCAACTGACCTGGATTCGGCGCGAACCCGGTGCGATCTGGCTCAGCGGATTTGGGGCTGATCCGTCAATCCAGGAGTCGATGTTTAGCCGGGCGAAGAACGAGTTTGAGAAAATATTGTCCCATCGCTCAAATTTGGTATAATCGTGTTTTCATTGTTGATTGCCTTAATTATTTGAATCGAGGAACGTTATGGAAAAGCAGGCCGCCCAGAACATCCAGGATGCGTTTTTAAATTCGGCTCGGCGAGAGCGGGTCACAGTGGTGGTCCATCTGCTGCATGGGGCGACGGTATCAGGCCGGATAAAAAGTTTTGATAAATTTTCCGTTTTGCTCGACGTCGGGGGGCCGGATGTTTTGATATTTAAGCACGCTATTTCCTCGATCTCACAGGAGCGTCGGCCTTTACCGTCGCAGCCAGTTTGAACGGAAAATTCATAACTTTCGAAGGAATAGACGGCAGCGGAAAATCAACGCAATTGCAAATGCTGGCCGCTGATCTGCGCTCAAATGGCGTGGACGTCATTACGACTCGCGAACCCGGGGGCACACCGCTCGGAAGGCAATTGAGGAAAGCATTTTTGGAGACCGGGGAAACGGTCGCCCCGATGGCCGAGTTGCTCGCATTTGCCGCGGATCGCGCTCAGCACGTCGAGTTTCTGATCAGGCCGGCCTTAGCTAAGGGCCGGATCGTGATCTCAGATCGTTTTGCCGATGCGACGTTCGCATATCAGGGGGCCGGGCGTGGATTTCCGGAAGAAAAAGTTTTGCAGGTCATCGAGCTGGCAACGGACGGGCTTAAACCCGACCTTACACTTTTTCTCGACATCTCGGTTGAAACGGCAATTGCACGCATGGCGGTGCGGGAAGAGGCTCATTCTGTCAAGAACCGGATGGATAAGGAAACCGCCGAATTCTATAGCCGGGTAATGCAGGCCTATCGCGGCATCGCTGAGCGTGAACCTGAGAGATTTATCCTGATCGATGCGAGCGGGACCGTTGATTCGATCCAGGAGAAAGTTGCCGAAAAAGTAAAACCAATCCTCAGCCAAGCGGCACGAAGTTAAGATCCTGTGTTTTCAAGACTTACCGGGAACGAAAATGTTAAATTAACGCTTCGCCGACTCATCGAAAAGAGCCGGGTGCCTAACTCTTTGCTGCTGACCGGCGACGAGGGTATCGGTAAACGGCAGTTCGCACTCGAACTCGCCCGGTCTTTTATCTGCCTTGATCCCGTTGATGGCGAGGCATGCGACATTTGTGCCGTCTGCCGAAGGGCAGGGCAGTTCACTTTGCCAAAGCCCGACGACAAGGACGGTCATAAACGGATCGTGTTCAGCGATCATCCCGACGTCGGAATGGTGATCCCTTATAACCGGAATATCCTGATCGATGCCATCCGCCATCTCGAATCGGAATCTAATTACCGGCCTTACGAGGCGGCGTCGAGATTTTTTATTATCGACGATGCCGATAAGATGAACGGTCCGGCATCTAACGCCCTACTCAAAACGCTCGAGGAACCGCCGGCGACTTCCTATATATTCCTTATTTCTTCCCGCCCCGATTCGTTGCTGCCGACAATCCGCTCACGTTGTCAGACTCTTCGTTTTGCTCCGGTATCTCTTGGCGAGATCGAGAAATATCTGATCGAGAGCCGAGCATTCTCGCATGACGAGGCAAGGCTGGCGGCCCGGCTTTCCCGCGGAAGTATTCGAACGGCCGCCTCGCTAAATGTTTCGGAACTTAGAACTCGCCGCGAAAAGATGATGTTCGTCGTTTCTAACGCGATCGAGGACGGCGGCGTTGCCGCTTTGCTGAAAATCGCAGAGGATATGAATGACGCGAAAGACAAGACTGCGTTTGAGGCTAACCTGGATGTGCTGCAATCTATCATCCACGATCTATGGGCGATGACTGTCAGCGGTGATCCTACCCGATCGATAAATGAAGACTTCGCGGAACAACTGCTTTTGTTGGCGGCAAACGCCCACAGCGGCGAATTGCAGGGATGGATGGATGCAATCGATGAGCTTCGGGCAAATCTTCGGATCAATGTAAATCGAAAAATCGCCGCTGATGCTCTGTTTGTCTCGATGGCGAGAGTTTAAAGCCACGGGACGTAGCTCACGGGCTGCGATCATTTATTTGTATAACGGAAAATTTGGGCTACAATCACCGCATGCGCAGATTAATCTCGATCGCCGTGTTCCTCCTTTCCTGTATGATCGCTGCACAGAGCCAGACGCCGACATTGCCAAGATATCAGGTGCCGGACCTTAATGGCCGAACGACGCTGCTTATCAAACCGGAGTTGACCGAGCAGGACCTGATCAATGGGGCTGACGGCAGCACGGTGGCGTTGAGGTTGATCATCGATACGGAAGGGAATGTGACCAGTGCGACTTGTTCGACGACCTGCTCGCCAACGATGAAGGCAGCGGCAGAAAACGCGGCACGGCAATCGAAATTCCGACCGCTGATCGTCAATGGCGAGGCTGTGCCGTTTTTCGGCTCTTTGCAGTATACCTTTGCATTCGGCCGTATTAATTGGTTCGCGTTCGGGACCTCGTTGAAGTCAGCGTATTTATTTGACAATATCTCGCTTGGGCCGCCTGCGGCACACCTGACCACGGAATTCGGAGAGGAAAAATCACGGCTTTTGGCACTCGACCGCCAGGGCGTGACGCTTGAAACCCGCTGGAGCACCGTGAGAGAAGTGGTCAAAGCCTTAAAGGGCAAGCTAAAGCCGCGAGAAGCATGGCTTTTCGATCTCGGCCTTACCCTCAGGGAGGTCACGTTTATAACCGTACTGAGCGGTAAGACTGACAGGGCTAAGCTGCAGAAAGCCTTTGAGGCACTGGGTCCGATAGTGCGTTCGGCGCCGCTGGAGATTCCGGCCGAGCTGGTAAATGAGATCAAGGCCCTTACGACTTATACGGTACCCCTCGATACTTCCGAGCAGGAACTTCGGCAAGCGGTTCGTGAGATGACGGTGAAGATAAGGCCTTCTTTCTGACTGATGACGCCATCAAATTTCATAAAGGATCAATCAGCCGGTCCGCCTACATGGCCGCTTCGATCTGTTCATAAACGAGCTCTCGCAGCGGCCGGCGTAGGAGCGATGGGTATAGGTGCGACTCTCGTTTTTCTTTTTGATCCAACTAAATCGAATATGTTGCCAGTTTGTCCTTTGTTCAGCCTTACCGGTTATGCGTGCCCTGGCTGCGGGCTCACCCGTGGTTTTCACGCTCTGTTTCAAGGAGACATTATTCCGGCCATCGATTTTAATGCCCTCCTGCCGGTCTGGGCGGTGGTTTTTGCCTGGATATTACTTTCGCTGACGCTGACCGCGATACGGGGAAGGGGCTTGCCGATGTGGCCCACTTATCCAAAATTCCTTTGGGGTTTTCTGGTTCTATTAATAGGTTTTGGCGTGCTTCGCAACGTGCCGGTTTGGCCGTTTACGATCCTGTTTCCGTGATTCAGTAACCACGAATGCACGAATATACAGATGAAAATAATCAGCTATTTTTTTCATTGGTGTATTCGTGGTGAAAGGGTTCTTATGTGATCTGAACGAGCGGCTTGTCTGAAACGAGGTCGTGTCCCTTAAAACCTTCCTTTCGCAGCAGTTCTACCTCTTTTACAAACTCTTCGACAATATCGGCACCAGAAACACGCCGCATGGGTACACCATCCTTAAAGATCATTCCGACGTTGCGGCCAAAAGTTATGCCAAGCTGCGAATCGTGCGCTTCGCCGGGACCGTTGACGGCGCAGCCCATAATTGAGAGGTGCAGCGGTTCCTCGACGTGAGCGAGACGGCGTTCGACCTCGGTGACGATCTCGACAAAATTATCGATATCCAGACGACCGCAGGTGGGGCAGGCAACAACGGTGACGCCGCGTTTTCGCAGTTCCAGTGATTTGAGGATCTCCCATGCGACGCGAACTTCCTCGTGAGGTTCGGCGGCCAGCGAAACACGAATAGTATCGCCGATGCCTTCGTGCAGCAAAATTCCCAGCCCCATCGCCGATTTGATCGTACCGCCAAATGGAGTTCCGGCCTCGGTCACACCGAGATGCAGAGGATAATCGACCTGAGCCGCCATCAGACGATATGCAGCGACCATGCGGTTTACATCCGAGGCCTTGAGCGAAATAATCGTATTAGTGAAACCAAGGTCCTCGAGGATGCGGATATGCCGCAAGCCCGATTCGACGATCGCCTCGGCCGTGGCCGTACCATATTTTTTCAGAAGGTCCTTTTCGAGCGACCCGCCGTTGACGCCGATGCGGATCGGGACCTTTTGGGCCTCAGCAGCACGCACCACCTCACGGACGCGGTCGATGTGGCCGATATTGCCGGGATTGATACGGAGTTTGTCGATGCCCGCGTCGAGTGCCTTGAGGGCGAGTTTGTAATGAAAATGGATGTCGGCGACGATCGGCACCGATGTTCGCTTGCGGATCTCGTACATCGCGGCGGCTGCGTCATCGTCGGGCACCGCAATGCGGACGATCTCACAACCTGCCTCGACCATTTCTTCTACCTGCCGGATCGTAGCATCGACATCGGTCGTATCGGTCTTGGTCATCGACTGAACGACGACCGGTGCCCCGCCGCCGATCTGAATGTCGCGGACCATTACTGCTTTTGTGATTCGTGCCATACACTTACCTTGCTGAGTGAATACTGCTTCTAAACGGTTGAAAACATTTCAGATCCGAAATTTCAAACCTCAGAAAATGATAAAAACAAATCGACACCTATAATTTCGCTTCCGGGTCAGTCTGACGACGGATCAACCAGTCTTCGTGTCTGCCTTGAAGTCAGCCATTTCAAGGTCGAATTCATTTCGCTCGCGGGCCCTTTCAAATCTTATTTTTTCCTTTTCGGTTAAAAACTTTACGCCCTTGATGTCCGAATTTTTCAGCGAATCGATCCAGCCATGTAGTTGCTTAGAGATATTGATCGCCTGCCCTATCAAATTTGAAATTTCAAATCTGAGATTTGAGAAACGATCCAGGCCTTCACATAAGCGCAGCATTGATCGTGACTCCCCAGCCGAACCCCGAGCAATGTAGAGAAAATTGATCAGTTCTACTGTCGTGCCCCGCTCGAACCCCTCAGCGACGTTATTAGAGATAGACAAGGTGGCTCTTTCAAGCTGGTTCTTGGTATCGCCCAGCCCGCTAAAATCGGCCTTTGCGGTAAACTCAAAAACCTTGAGGGCAAACGAGATCGCGGCATTCCACACCGGCAGTTCCTCAAATGTAGAATATTTCATCCAACCAACCTGCCCCGTAATTTCGCTCTAGTTTCCGATCAGACGAGAAACGTCGAAGAAAATAACGGTTACCATCAGAAGCAGTACGATCGCGAGGCCGGTTAGTTGGATTCGCTCACGAGCCACCAGTGATAATGTCTTGCCGAACCATGACATCACCTTTTCGATACCCAGCATCATGATCTGGCCGCCGTCGAGCATCGGAATTGGCAGCAAATTCATGATTCCCAAGCTGAGGCTGATGTACATAAGGATCGACAGAAGACCGAAAAAGCCGCTGGCGAAGACAGTCGTGATAATAATCTGGCCGATACCGATCGGGCCGGAAACAGTATCGCGGGCAGAACGCTCGCCAGTACCTACCTGGCCCAATGCCCGGCCGGTCAGCCGAAGAATGCGAAGGTTCTGATCAACCGCCGCTGCGGCGGCCCCGATGACACCGACAGGCTCACGCGAAGTCATGAGCGATGGATCAAAAGATATACCGATCAGCCAGTCGCCGTTTTTTTCCACGGCGTTCGTCGTGATCTCGGTCCGCTGACCGTCGCGATTGACCACGAGCCTGATAGGCTGGTCTTTGGCCTCGCCGACGAGAATTTTCATTTCCTGGCTGTTTCGGATCACACGATCGTTGACCGAGGTGATCCAGTCGCCTTTCTGCAGGCCGGCTTGGGCTGCGGGCATTGTCGGATCGACCGCACCGACCACCACCGGTTCCGTCCCGGCATCGGGAGCCATATCCAGAAATCCTCCGGACTGGCCGTTCTCTGTGACCTTGGTCGGGGCGATCGTCAAGGCCACGCGCTGACCTTCGCGTTCGACGACGACGGGGATCTCTTTTTCAGGAACCAGCAACGCGTCGTCCTGTATCCGGACCCACGAAGGGTTCTCGAGGCCGTCAAAATTCACGATACGGTCACCGGGCCTGATACCTGCTTTATCTGCTGCTCCCTCCGCTTTTACAAAACCTACGATCGGAGCAGGATTCGACGGTACACCGTACATCATCGCAATGGTGAACGGGATGGCCAGAGCAAGCATGATGTTCATGAACGGACCGCCGATCATGACCAAAAATTTCTGCCACCGAGGGCGCAGCTCGTATAACTCCGATTGCGGAACAGGCTCACCCTCGGACGCACCGCCCTCGAGCGGGGCCGTTACCTCGTCACCGTAGAGTTTTACATACGCGCCGAGCGGGATTGCCGAGATACGATAATCGGTATGGCCGACCTTGAAACCCCAGATGCGAGGCCCCAGGCCAAAAAACGAATAGGCCTCGATACGCATTCCGAACATTTTGGCGATGATAAAATGGCCAAACTCATGAATGTTTATCGCCACACCGAGGACGAAAATAATAGCTAAAATCGAAATAAGAATATCGGGCATTTAAATAATTCCTTCAAGAAACACTAGCCGTTTAGAAACACGTTGCTCCCTCACAGTTGTCAGTAAAGTGTAAGACGGAGCCAAATGCTAGTCAAACTAATTAACGACCGCCGCCGGACGGGCATTTAAGGCTAAAAGCTGGTTCGCGGCCTCGCGGGCATTCCGGTCGGTCTCGATGATCGCTTCCAGATCGCCCACGGCGGTAACAGTGTGTGAATGCATCACTGCCTCAATGATGCGGGCGATATCAGGCAGCTTTATACGGTCGTCCAGAAAAGCCCGGACGGCAACCTCGTTTGCGGCGTTTAGAACGGCCGGCATGGTTCCACCGGCCCGAAGAGCGTCATATGCGAGGCTGAGGCACGGGAAACGTTCGAGATCGGGTTCTGAAAAATCCAGACGGCTAAATTTAGCCAGGTCCAAACGAGGCGTTGAACTCTCCTTTCGCTCCGGAAAAGTTAACGCATATTGGATAGCATGCCGCATATCCGTCGCGCCCATCTGGGCAATGATCGACCCGTCGACCATCTCAACCATTGAGTGGACGATCGATTGTGGATGGACGACCACCGATATCTGGTCGGCATCGAAGCCGAACAGCCATTTGGCCTCGATTACTTCGAGCCCCTTATTCATCAGTGTGGCCGAATCGATCGTGATCTTATCGCCCATCTTCCAGTTAGGATGGTTCAGTGCTTGCTCGCGGGTCGCGTTCCCGATCTCGTCGGCCGAATTGTTGAGAAATGGCCCGCCTGACGCCGTCAGTATCAGCCGCCTGACCTCGCCGCGGGTTTCGCCCCGCAGACATTGGTGTATCGCATTATGTTCCGAATCGACGGGCAGTATCTCAGCTCCGGACTTTACAGCGGCCGCCGTCATTAGCTCGCCGGCCATCACGAGGGTTTCCTTATTTGCCAGAGCAACGCGTTTTCCGGACTCGATCGCCCGAAGGGTCGGTACGAAGCCGACGGCCCCGACTGTCGCGGACATGACGATATCAACCCCGTCATGCGTCGCGACCGAGATCATTCCATTCTGTCCTGTCTCGAGTCGCGGCAGGGCTACGTCGAGCTTGTAAATTTCACGCTCGAGCTGCTCAGCACACCCATCATCGTCGCAGGAAACCAATTCCGGGCGGAACTCGGCTATCTGTGACGCCAGCACGGACATATTTCGGCCCGCGGCCAGAGCGACGACCCGAAAATCGCCGAGATGCCTGATTACTTTAAGAGTATTGCGGCCGATAGAGCCGGTTGAACCCAGGATGGAGATCGATTTCATAAACGCAGAAGTGGAGTCTAGATTACCACATATAGCGGCTACCGCCATTCGGCCCGGCCTTCCTTAGGATCGTAAACGCGCATTGAATTCGCCAGGAGCCTCGGTCGGAGCGGTTTGAGGGCGGCCGGTGAGGCGTTTTTCCTCGAGAAATTTATTAAATTCCTCGGACCTGTTGCGGGGCACACTCAATGTCTGCCAATCTGACGAGCGTAAATGCTTGGCAAGAAAAACTATCTGACCGACATGATACGAATAGTGTGTTAGCTGACGATTTACGGCTTCAATAACTGTGTGCGGTTCGCCGCGGATGGTGATCGTTCGACAGAGATCGTCGGGTGACAGCGATTCGAGGGCCTCGAATAAAGATTGCCATCCCGTCTCCCATGCATCGATCAGAGACTCACGCCTGTCTTCGACAAGCTCAAATTCCGTATCGCGGTGCCGGTCCGGCTTTTCGCCGTCAGTGGTAAGAAAATCGGTCCACCGCGAGCGAAGATTCCCGGCGATGTGCTTGACGATGATCGCTATGGAGTTCGATTCGGGATCGATCCTGGCGAAGAATTCCACATCCGAAACCTGCTCAAGAGCACGCTCGGCAAGCCGCTTGTAGCTGCGGAAGGACCGAATTGCGTCGGCGTGAAATATCGCGGCTATATCGTTCATTGTCAATGATTTACTCTGTCTCACAAGCTTTATTTTGACCGCCCGATGGCCTCGCTGATCTTCTTGACGGGCAAGGTGTTCTGGTCGCCGGTTTGCATGTTCTTGAGCGTCACGTTGCCTTTGGCGATCTCGGTTTCGCCCAAAACGCAGACCCACGGAACGCCCATAGTATCGGCATATTTTATTTGTTTACCGAGCTTGTCGATTTCGGGATAGACCGTAACTCTGAGGCCCTGCTTTCGGAGATCGTTTGCAAGCTTGAGCGAATCGCTGATGGTCTCTTCGCTCCAGATGGTAACCATTACGTCGGCTGGTGCCGATTCGGCGATCTCCGGGGGGAACATTTCCTGCTCTTCCATTACCACGATGATGCGTTCGAGGCCGAGTGAGAAGCCGCAGGCCGGTATCTGCTGCTTGCCAAACATGCCGATAAGGCCGTCATACCGGCCGCCGCCGCCGAGGCTGCCAGGCATGTCGGGCACGTTTAACTCCATGATCGCACCGGTGTAATACGACAATCCGCGGGCGAGGCTGGGATCTAAAACGATCGGGGCTTTATTTGAGAATTTAAGTATCTTGCCGATCTCGGTAAGCACCTCGTTGCTGACGATATTTATCAGATTACTCATTACGGTGCGGTTAACATTGCCCTCGCCCAGCAGGATCTCCTGCGTTTTGGCAAAGATCTCCATCAGCATCGTCGAGGCCGATTCATCGATGCCCCGTTCGGCTAATTCCGCTGCTACGCCTTCGACACCGATCTTGTCCAGTTTGTCGATCGCAACCAGTGCGTCCCAATGAGAATCTCTCGGCACGCCGGCAGTATCGAGAATGTCGGTAAGGACCTTTCGATGGTTCAGCCTGATGGTAAAATCATCGAATCCGAGGCGCCGCATGATCTCGCTGGCGGCGGACAATATCTCGCCCTCGATAATCATAGATTCAGAGCCGATCGCATCGACATCACACTGATAGAATTCGCGAAAGCGGCCGCGGGCAGGCCTGTCGGCGCGCCAGACCGGCTGTATCTGGTAGCGTTTGAAAAATCCGGGGAGCTTGTCGCGGTTGTTCGCGACAACCCGTGCAAGCGGAACGGTCAGATCGTACCGAAGTGCCAGATCGGCAAGCTGATCGTTGCCCGATAGCTTTGAAGCCGAGGACTCGAAGCCGGGATTTGAAAGTCCGCCCTGGAGCTTTTCACCGCGCTTCAGGATCCTGAAAATAAGCTGGTTGCCCTCCTCGCCGTATTTGCCCATGAGCGTGTCGATATTTTCGACCGCGGGTGTTTCGAGGGGCTCGAAGCCGTACGATTCGTAGACATCTTTAATGATGCCGATGACGTATTCGCGTTTTCTGACGTCCGCAGGCAGAAAATCGCGCATTCCGCGGGCGGGTTTGGTTGAAGCCATAAGGGATTAGTTTACCGCAGAGACTAGTAAGTCGCTTAAGACGTAAAGAATATTTCGCCGCGGATGAACGCAGATGACGCAGATCAAAGACATTGGATAGGCCTTGTTGAATCCGCGTTTATCCGCATTGATCTGCGGCTAAATAATGATCCTTAAGCTTGATGTAATTTTGCCAGGACCGGTCGAGGTAGGCTAGTTCTTCATCTGTAAGTTCGCGCTTTACCTTGGCGGGGGAACCGAGGACGAGAGAATGCGGCGGTATCCGTGTTCCGGGTGTGAGCAGGGAACCGGCACCGACCAGAGAATTTGCTCCGACTCTGACACCGTCCATTAAAATAGCTCCGATTCCGATCAGGCATCCGCTTTCGACATGGCATCCGTGCAGCGTGACACGATGGCCGACCGTGATCTCATCTTCCAGAACGGTCGGATGAGTTTTCGAACTGACATGAATGATGGTCCCGTCCTGGATGTTGGTTCGCGCTCCGATTCGAATGAAATTAACGTCACCGCGAATGATCGAGCCAAACCAGACGCTCGAGTCCTCGCCGATCTCGACATCGCCGATGATGATCGTATCTTCGGCGATATATGCAGTCGAGTGTATCTTTGGGCTGACTTGATTAAATGGCCGGATCATTTCTTGTAGATATTAGATTTTCGGGGCCATGCGCCTTCTGATCAGGGCCAATACCTGTTCTACCTCGGTGATGCGAAGCAGTTTCGCCATCAGGAAAAACGTTATCCCGCCCAACGCGATCGGGATGAAAGCCTCGGCCATCCGTATGATAAAACGTTTTTCCAAAAAGTAGCCGTTAAGGTAACGATAGCTAAAATAACAAACAGCCGACATTACCGCTGCGCTCACTACTATCTTGATAAAGGCGGCACCGATATCACGGCCGTTCAGCCGGTTTATCTTACGACGCATCAACAGGGTCAATGCGACGAAATTTACGAGAGCCACGGTCGATGTTGCCAGAGCAACCCCGACGTGGCCGAATCCGTTCGGTCGCTCAGGGGTCACTCCGACCGTGGAAAGCAGATGCATCATTCCAAAGCTCATCGGGGCGTGAACGGCGATCGACGCCAGACTGACGTACATCGGTGTCTTTGCATCGTCGAGGGCGTAAAATGACGGAGAAAGGACCTTGATCGCCGCATAGCCCGCCAGGCCGATAGAGTACGCGGCGAGAGCCCAAGCGACCATATTTGTGTCGAAGGCTCGAAACCGCCCGCTCTGATAGACAAGGCTGATAATAGGATCGCCGAGCACGATCAGACCGCAAGCCGCCGGTATCGTAAGTAAAAATACGAGTTTCATCGCGTCCGAAAGCGTCTGGCGAAACTTTACGATATTGTTTTCAGAAGCCAGTCGTGACAATGCAGGGATGGCGGCAGTTCCGACAGCGACGCCAAATACGCCGATTGGAAATTGCATCAACCTAAATGCGAAACTAAGCCACGACTGACCGCCCTCGATACCGGACACGACGAAAATATCGACGAGGACCTTTACCTGCACGGCCGATGTGCCGATGATCGCGGGGCCCATCAACCGCATAACGCGTTTGACACCGGGATCGGTAAAACTTAACAGCGGCGAGAATCGGAAGCCGACCTTTATCAAGGAAGGTACCTGTATCAAGAATTGGGCCGCTCCGCCGATCAGTGTACCTATCGCCATTCCGGTGATCGCCCATTGGGCCGCATCACTCGAAATGATCGCGCTGTCCTCCGGGATCTCCCAG
The DNA here is from genome assembly GCA_041751355.1 of Pyrinomonadaceae bacterium. GTDB lineage: Bacteria > Acidobacteriota > Blastocatellia > Pyrinomonadales > Pyrinomonadaceae > OLB17. Next base: position 5,179 of record JBGSXN010000066.1, on the reverse strand, counting down.
CCCCCGCCGCTAAGCCAGTATGCGAAGCCGAGGCCGAAGACAATGGAACAGACGTTGAATGCCGTCGATGCCGACGCCGGGATCCCAAATCGGCCCTTTGTATTCAGAACGCCCATTGCCAATGCTGCAAGGGCGACAAGCAGAATAAACGGGAACATTATCTGGGCGAGTGTTACCGCAAGCGCGGCTTTCTCCGGGGAAAATTCCCAGGCCAGCACCGGAATAATGTAAGGAGCGAGCAAAATGCCGATGACCGTGGTCGCGCTCATTACAACGGCCAGAACATTAAACACCAGAGCCGCCAGACGCCAGGCCTCGATCTCGGTCTTTTTGATCTGGTAGTCTGTGAAGACCTTTACGAACGCAGCCGACAATGCCCCTTCGGCAAACAGGTCCCTGAGTATATTGGGAACCTTAAATGCCACGACAAATGCATCGTACACAAAACCGGCCCCGAAAAAGTGTGCAAAGACCTTTTCTCGCAACAGGCCCAGCACGCGCGAGAACATGACCGCGATCGACACGACACCCGCTGAACGGGCTACGCTGGCGTGTTTTGGCGGGCCGGGTTCGCCGCTGTCTTTTAAGGGAAGCTCAGTGGCCGGGTCGCCGGATGTGTCGGGTGATTGGGGTTCCGGCTTTTGGATCTCGTTCATTGGTAAGCGCGAAAATTATCTCACGAGACGTGCAAAGAAAAAAGGAAGCCGCAACGGGCTCCCTTTTCCCACTTTTTTACATGACGAGGTCTTAATCGTTTCCGAAAGCCGCATTGTTCGGGTAACTGACCCGCGAACGAGCCATCCGGCTACTCATCGGCACAGGTTCGTACTTGATCGGGACTGCCCCGCCAAACTGGCCTTGGACCAAAGATACAAAGAAATTCTGGAAAGTCCTAAATCGCGGAACGCTGCCGCGTTGGTTGAATATGACAAACAGCAGCCTGCCGTTTCTGGTGTTTACCTCACCGGCCAATGCGCTTACGCCGCCATCTGTATTATTTAACGTTCCGGTTTTGCCAACTACGCTGCCGCGTGAAAAGTCGGCGTCAAAACGCCCGGACAGGGTGCCCTGGTCCAACCCGGCAACCGGCATAATATCGGCAAACGTCATTTTGTACTTTGCGAGATCCGAACGAAGAGCCCGAAGCAGCCGCATCATCGCATTTGGCGTAACCCGATTGAATCCGAGGCCGCTGCACGTTTGAATCGAAAATTCCGCGGGCGGAACACGTGCATTCAGATGCACCATTCGCGCAACGCCGTACGGCCCGCCAACCAGGCCTCCGAGACGTTCAGAAAGGAAATTATTGGAATATGCGAGAGTGGCCTTTAATATCTCGCGGATCGGGGCCGATTCGTGAGTGAAAAGATGGGTCAGATTGCTCGGAACAGGCTGTACGTATACGTTGCCGTTGAATGCAACACTCGGGGTGCCGATCACCTGGCCAATCCGTCCGGAATCTCTTAAATGCTCAAGCCAAACCCGTGTAGCAGCCGCGGGCCGTTTCGATGAATCGATCGAATTGAATAATGTCCGTCCGGAAACCTGAGGCGAGCCGGAATAATTCATCGCGAAATTATCGGTAACCACAAGGTCGCCTGAAATTGACCGTATGCCCAGGCGATTAAGTTCATTAGCGAGAGTTATCGCGTGTTCGTAACCAAAAATGGGATCTTGTCCTGAGACGTATAAATTGCCGGTCAAGGCCCCGGTATTCGGATTTAATGACCCGTCGGTATAGACATTCGTCAGAAAGCGAAATTCCGGGCCGAAAGTCTTGAGCACGGCGTAGGCCGTGGCGATCTTTACGTTAGAGGCAGGATTAAATGTGAACTGCGAATTTGTCTCGAGAACGACATTGCCTTCCAAAGATTCGATCAGAATACCGGAATATCCGGGTATCTGTACCGCTCCAAGCGCCGGAAAGAGCGTTCGAACACCGCCAGCGCCAACCGGGGCGACGCTGCCGGTCCTTTGGACCAGCGGGGTGGCCGATGGGACAGCGGAATGGTTCTGAGATTGAATTTGTATGTCTTGCAGGAGGGGCGGTTTTGGCGACTGACCGTATGCACTAGCGCCTGTTAACCAGACAGCAGCGACGGCGAGCCAGCTTAACCTATTATTTTTTAAGATCATCATTGATTATTTCTAGCGGAATCGACAGGCAGGCTTTCGCGGTACCAGAAAGCAACGCAAACGTAATATACCACGAGGGGCCCGAAACATTCAAGTTTTTGAATATCCTGTCCTATGCCGCCGTGCTTAAGATGACGATAAACACATGATTGGATGTATGTTTTTAGACATACTCACGCCTTCCCACAAGTCATGATGCGATACTCTGCACCCCTCGACGCATATTCTTGACCATTGTTATTCTGGTGCCGTCGTCGGAGTTTTCGAGTCGAACTTCGTCCATCAACCCTTTAATGAGCTTTAACCCCCATCCGCGCCGTTCATTGTCAGGTCGGTCCTCTTGCAGGGCATTTTCCCCCAGACGAACGCCTCTATTGGCGACAGTGATAGTTAGCTTTTCGTCGTCAACCCGGAACGTTTGATAAATGCGCCGATCGGGACTCAATGAGTGTTCGGTAGCATTGATACACGCCTCAACGAGTGCCGTTTTGATCTGGTTGATCGCTTTGGAAGGGAATTTATGGTGCTTTGCGATTTCTTCGACCGTATGTGCGGCAATCATTTCGGTATCATCGCCCATGGGCACGATAAATTCATAAACATTGGCCGCCGCACTGGCTTCGGACTCAGCTTTGTCGATTATGAGCCCGGCCAGGAGTTCGGCTTGTGCTCGGCTTGATCCGACACCTCCCCGCTGATTCAAAACATCCAGTGCGTCCGGAGTAAACCCTTCGGGGGCGATAAGCCAGATCTTGTAGTTTGTGAAATTGCAGGTGATCGCAACCATTTCGAGCCGGTCGCACCAGAATTCGGTAAGTTCCCTGGTGGCTTCGAGTTTCGAGTCGATCTCCGCTGCGATCCAAACGATCTCAGACTTGTTGCCGCCTTCCGAAACACCGATGGCGGTGACAGAGCGTTCGGTCTCGCAGATCTCGTTTAAACGGGAATAGTAGGCTGATGTGTGAGCCGAGAAAACAAATTGAGGAAGAGGGAAGCGGGCATTATCTTCCTTAATAGCTTTTTGGACCCGGTCTCGGGAAACTCCTTTGAGCTCGTCCCGATATCGGGCGTAATCAATGAGGGCAGGTGATATCTGCCTGCCGTCGAACGCTTTTAGCAACTCCAACAATCCGAGTGCCGAATTTTTTCGGTAGAAACGGGCCATCAACTGAGGAGCCCTATGGACATTCTTGGCGGTCGATTCGCCAACGACGAGTGCACGGGGTTTCTCACCCTCCGCCAGCGAAAAGCTCGCATCGATGTAATCTGCCAGTACGGTATCCGTCTCGTCGATGGTTATCTGCCCGGAATCGACGTTAATGATCTCATGATGATAAAGCTCATCCACGACCGCTCGGAACTTCACGTCAGATATCCCCAGTCCTTCCTGCCATTTGGCAATCGATACACTGCGTGGCTCGGCCCGAGAGGTTTCTTTGACGAGTCGTATGAGGGACGCCTTCGATTCGGCATTGTCCGAAAGCCGGTCGAATAGATGATCGAACCGTCTGCCGATCCGTCCGCCGAATATTTCGTCAGTATAGATCTGCTGAGTAGCGGCAAAGCTGGTCAGTTCCGCCTGGACCTCGGATGCCGAGCGTAACAGCGACGTTATATGACGAGGGCTGAAGCCAAGTTGGACAGCGATCAGGTCGCGTGTCTGATCATTGATTGAGATCTCGATGTCATCGGCGAGCTGCTGGACCAGTTTGCCCGCCTCCGGAAACGTTAGGTGTTCGATCCGCAATGCCGGGAATGTCGTGCGGCCATATAAGAACCGGCGGTGACCGCTAAAAATAACTGGGATCGGAGACCGGTCAAATACCCTCGAAATGTCATCGAGAAAGGCACCGCCGTCTTGAAGAGACATTGCCTCATGGATATCGTCGATCATTACGAACACCCGACTTCCGGCGGCAGCGGCTCGCAGCGGCGATCCGATGCAGTGCCTGATGAACGACCGTTCGTCCAGATTGTTGTCGGCGTGAATGTCGCCAATCGCACGATGGACAGATGTCGCGTCGGCTGAGGTTGCGAGCGAAATCTCAGCCTCTTCCGGCGATCCGTCGATCAAACGCGGTTCCTGGCTGCGGAATTCCGTCGCTTGCGCTCGAAATTCGTTGACGAACCTGACGGCGGCGGCCCGTCCTGTCACATCGCTGGCTGTCACCCTATAGTAGAAAGGAATAACGTCGTTCTGACCCGAAAATAATTCGTCATAAACCTGGCTGAGCAGTTCTGACGATCCCGCTCCCGGAGGAGCCAGAACGGATAGCCCCGGGAAAAGGCTCTCGCCCCTGCCGTGGGCCATGAGGCGCTGAAACTCTGTTGACCGTCCCACGAAAGATCGACGTTCAACCTTAGACAAAATGCGAAGAGTCGTTGAGACCTGGTCCATTAATTGGGGCCGCTCGGCTTCCGGAGTTTCATTTCTTCAAACGTCATGACACGGTTGCGTCCGCTTCGCTTGGCTTCGTACAGGGCCTGATCGGCCGCCGATACGAGATCAGCCGTTATGCACAACTCGGCCGAGCAACTGGCTACGCCGATACTTACCGTGACAGAGCGGTGTTTGAATTTCGCCTGCTCGATATTGTGACGAATACGGTCTGCGATGGTCCTGGCCTCGTCCGATATCGTTTGAGGCAGTAGTATCGCAAACTCTTCGCCGCCGAATCGAGCCGCAACGTCCGCTCCGCGCAGCGTATCGCGGATCACGCTTCCAACTATTTTAAGTGCTTCATCACCAGCCGGGTGACCAAAGGTGTCGTTATAAAGTTTAAACTTATCGACGTCGAGCATCATGAAGCTCATCGGATAGCCATGACGGTTCGAGCGTCGAACCTCTTCCATCAACCGTTCCTCGATATATCGTCGATTAAGCAGTCCGGTCAGAGCATCAGTGACGGAAAGCTGTTCGAATTCGCCCGCCTTTTCTTTTAGCGAAGCGCGGTCTATAGCAACGGCAAGCTGCGGAGCTATGGCTTCGAATAATTCAAGCGACGCCTTGTCAAACGCTTCGCCCCCGGCGCGATCGGCAAAA
>JBGSXN010000065.1:0-31458 GCA_041751355.1 Pyrinomonadaceae bacterium | reverse complement strand
GAACGCCGCGAAGCGTAGCGAAACTGATGACGCCGGGGAACCACGGAAATGCGATCATGTGTTAAGATTTTTCAGCGGTTCGAAAAATTGTGGACTAAGGGGAGAATCAAGTATGAAATTATTTAATGCTTTTGTTGTAGGCGCGGTATTTGCTGCGGCTCTAATTTTTGGCGGAACGCAAGTCGTAAACGCTCAGGAAACGATGATGAAGCAGGCTGCAAATAAGGTCGCCAGCGGCTCAAAGAAAACCTATCGAACGTCACGTCGTGTTGGAACGACCATCGGAAATCGAACGTGGACCGGATCCAAATGGGTCGCCAGCAACTCATGGCAGGGCGGTAAATGGGTCCTTGTAAAAACCGCGAATGGATCCAAATGGGTTTACCGTAAAGGCAAGAGAACTGTAAGAGGCACAAAGAAGCGCGTCCTCTAGACCCTACGTTCGCGACAAATACTATCAGGGCGGCCATCGAGCATTTTTGTTCTTTGGCCGCTTTTCTCTTATCTTAAATATCATATGAAGCAAACCGTAAGAGTCGCCGGCGGCCAGGGATTTTGGGGCGATCTGTTATCCGCTCCTGTAGATCAGGTTCGAAACGGCCCGATCGACTATTTAATGCTCGACTATCTGGCTGAGGTCACTATGTCGATCCTGCAAAAGCAGAAGAACCGTGACCCGCAAGCAGGTTTTGCCCGCGATTTTGTAACCTTGATGCGCGAGATCCTGCCCGATTGTGTTGAGAAGGACATCAAGGTCCTCTCAAATGCCGGCGGCGTCAACGTCGCTGGGTGTGCCGAAGCTATCCGTGACGTTGCTGTCGAACTGGGCCTTTCCGGCAAAGTAAAGATCGGCGTCGTAACGGGTGACGACGTTCTCGACAGGCTCGACCAATTTATCGCCGACGGCATAGCCATCAACAGCATGGATACGGGCGAACCGCTGTCCGCAATTCGCGACAAAGTTCAGTCGGCGAACGTCTATTTGGGTGCCGCCCCGCTTGTAGAGGCTCTCGGAAAAGGTGCCAACATCATCGTCGGCGGACGGCTTACGGATACAGGCTTGGCACTTGCTCCGCTGATGCATGAGTTCGGCTGGTCATTCGACGATTGGGACAAAGTCTCGGCCGGAACCATTGCCGGTCATATCATCGAATGCGGCGCCCAATCGAGCGGCGGGAATTGCCAGTATGAATGGCAATCGATCCCGGACATGGCCAATGTTGGATTCCCTATCGTCGAGGCCTCGCCAAATGGCGAATTTATCGTCACAAAACACGAGGGCACAGGCGGCCGCGTTAATATCCAGTCCGTCAAAGAGCAGCTTCTGTACGAAATGGGTGACCCGCACGAATACATCACGCCCGATGTAGTCGCCGATTTCGCGTCGATCCAGCTCGAAGCCGCGGGCGAGAACCGCGTACGCGTCTTCGGCATTACCGGCCATCCAAAGACTGATTTCTACAAAGTGTCGATCGCGTACTCAAATGGCTATAAGTCGGTCGGCACATTGGTTTATTCATGGCCCGACGCTTACGAAAAGGCGAAAGCCGCCGACAAGGTGCTTCGCGAACGCCTGGACCGCCTCGGCCTTAAATTCGACGTCATCCTGACCGAGTTTGTCGGTGTAAATGCAACTCACGGACATCTTGCCCTCAACTCCCCTCCTGCCCGAGGAGGGGTGGCAGCCGCTTCGGCTGACGGGGTGGTGGGAGATGAGCGTGACCTATCCGATATTCCCGAAGTCCAATTCCGCATCGGCGTCCGCGGTCAAAATAAGGCCGATGTAGAACGCTTTACCAAAGAGATCGCACCGCTCATCCTCACCGGCCCCCCCGGCGTCACAGGCTTCGCCGGCGGCCGCCCTAAGGTCGAAGAGATCATGGCCTACTTCCCCGCCCTGATTCCGAAGTCTCTCATTGAGACAAAAGTGGATATAATGGAGGCTTAGATTGGACCCGGAGAGTTAGCAACTGGGTTCTCGAAGGGATAATTATGAGCATAGTAAAAGACGAAGTCACATCATTACTTGAGCGTCTTCCGGATGATGCGTCGATCGAGGATGTTCAATACCACCTTTACGTGGTTGAAAAGGTTCGTAATGGTCTTGATGCCGCTCGTAATGAGGGGACATTAACCCAGCAACAAGCTGAAGAGAAACTTGGCAAATGGCTCATACAGTAGTTTGGTCGCCTCGCGCGATAGACGACGTCGACGCACATTCGCGTCCTTTCGCGTAATTCGGGGGCAACTACTTTTTTCTTCTTGATGTTGGCCCGGACCAGACTATTTATTGAGAAACTTCGCAATACCCTTCTGACAGTCCTCCGTCATGCGGGCGTGGGCGTTGGTTTGGGCGCCTAGTTCGAGGGATTCTGAAAACGGGCGGTTGTCCATGTCGTAGAGCAGGCGTTTTGTCATTTCGACGGCCGAGCGACTTACCTGAGAGTAGACGGCGGCGTATTCGAGCGACCGGGCGGTGATATCGTCGCCATCGGCGAGAACGCGGTTGATCAGGCCCATGCGGTGGGCTTCGTGAGCGGTGAATTCAAAACCCTGCGTGAGAAGCTCGAAGGCGAGCTTCTCCGAAAGGTTACGCCGGATGATCGCGGCGACCATTGCGGGGACGAAGCCGATCTTTACCTCGGGATATCCGAATCTGGCCTCTGCGGCTGCGATCACGAGATCGCAGGCCGTCGCCAGGCCGCATCCGCCGGCAAGTGCTCGGCCGTGTACGGCAGCGATGACCGGAACGCGGAGCGTGCGTATGCGTTCGAAAAGGCGGGCGAGGACTCGGGCGTCCTCGACGTTCTCTTCGAATGAGTTTTGGCTGATCTTCTGCAGCGATGCGAGATCGGCGCCCGAGCAGAAATCCTTTCCGGCACCGCGAATGATCACACAGGCGACCGGATCATCCTGATTTGCCTCTTCTAATGCCGAATAGAGCGCAGCGATCAGCTCGTCATTGAGCGCGTTGCGTTTATCGGGCCGGTTAAGCTCGAGAATGCGGGTCGAACCTTCGGTAGATATATTCAGAACTTCGGCCATCAATCAGTAAGGCCTAAGTCGCGGGCCTCTTCGTGGGGAATATCGATATACATCCTGAGCAATGCGGTCGAGAAAGTTTTTCCCTGAGCATCGGTCATCAGGCTAAGAGTGCCGCCGCCGCCGAGGGATTCGTGAAGGAGGAAATTCAGCGCTCCGAGATTCGGCAGCTCAAATCGCTCGACCTCGCCTTTTACCATCGGGCCAAAATGAGATTTGACCCTTTCTTTCGTCACTTCGCGAACCAGCAAGGGATAATACTCGTCTTTAAGGGCGATGACACCGACATTCGCAGTGTCGCCTTTGTCGCCGGAGCGGGCATGGGCAAGTTTTACCAACTGTATATTCATATCTTTGTGTTGAGCGACTAATCTTACGAGCGAAAAGACTATTCGAGTTCTTTGAAAATCTTCTGCGAACTCCGCGTCCGACTCTGTGATCTCTGCGTTGAATAACTGTCGCATTATTTTAAACGCAGAGTGCACAGAGTTTACGCAGAGATCGCTGAGAAGAGTAAAACCTCCCGATAGGCGTTTCTGAGAAAGAAATACTCAAAATCCGCCACCGGATAGGTTTTTCAAGGAACTCTATTCATATCTTCCCGGCCGTTTCTTGGCCCTGATTCAGCAGTTCATTGTTAAATATATCATCTACAACGGCGTCGACAAGTCCGATCCTTAATGCGTGGCCCGCGGTAACAGCACCGGCGGTGAAAAACATCTCCAACGCATTCGCCCGGCCAACCAGCCTCGGCAATCTTTGTGTGCCGCCCCATCCGGTGATTATGCCGAGCCCTGTTCCGGGATGCGCAAAGGTTGCATTGGGCGCCGCGATACGATGATCACATGCGAGGGCCAGATCGAGCGCTCCGCCGAAGCAGAATCCGTTGACAGCGGCAAAGGTAGTTTGCGGCAGTTTCGCGATCTTATTCATAAGCGACTGTCCGTGGGCGGCAAATTCAGCTGCTGACGTTGATGTTAGTTCAGCGATCTCGCGAAGATTCGCCCCCGAAGCAAAAACGTCATCCGAGCCAGTAAATACCAGCCTTTGGATCTCAGACGCGGCTCGGCAATTATCCACGACGGCGTGCAGTTCGTCCAGGATAACGGCTGAAAGAGGATTACGCCCTCGCGGGTTTGTGAACCTGACCACGAGTGAACTCACTAAATATTCCAATGATACTTCGATAGACATTCGGTATCGGGAACTTAATAATAGTCCTATGTTTCGGACAAACAAAGCCCATCCCTGGCACGGCATCGAATATGGTGAGGGAGCTCCCGATGAAGTCACCGTATTTGTCGAGATAGTCCCGCGAGACACCGTAAAATACGAGGTCGATAAAGAATCAGGCTATCTGAAGATCGATCGGCCCCAGCAATATTCTAATGTGGTGCCGGCCAATTACGGTTTTATCCCGCGTACATATTGCGGAGAGAGAATTTCCCAAATGGCCGCCGATAAATGGGGGAAACCAGTTGCAGCTGGCGATGGCGATCCGCTGGATATACTGGTACTTTCCGAGCATCACAGTCCCCGCGGCGATATTATCCTCAAAGCGATACCCATCGGCGGGTTTTGCCTGATCGATGCCGGCGAAGCAGATGACAAGATTATCGCCGTGCTCAAGGGCGATAAGGTCTTTGAACAGTACACTGAGATCGCGCTGTTACCCAAAGGGATTCTCGAGCGTTTTGAGCACTATTTCCTGACATATAAATCACTGCCCGACGCCCCTAATATCTGTGAGATCGCGTATTCGTACGGCCGCGAAGAGTCGTATGACGTCATTCGTGCTGCTATTGCTGACTATTCAAGTCTTATAGAGGGCGCGGCGTTAGAGCCGGCTTGAAACAGCTGAGACCGCGTTAAAGGACATCAATTACTTTGTATGCTAAAGAACCAATTGACGACCGCCCTGGTGGTTAAATAAGTATTACGGTACAGCACGGCAGCGGACTGGCCGAAAAATATAGAAAGGAGAAACCACATGATTCAAGATCAAGAAAATCAAGGCGGACAAGGTAACCAAGGCGGTCAGGGCGGATCTGGCGGTGGACAACAAGGCGGCGGCCAGGGCGGCCAGCAAGGTGGCGGTCAGGGTGGCCAGCAAGGTGGCGGTCAGGGTGGATCCGGAGGAGGCCAGGGTGGACAGCAGGGCGGCTCAAGTGGCGGACAAGGCGGAACCGGCGGAGGCCAGGGTGGCTCAGGACAACAAGGCGGCAGCCGCGATTAACATCTAATATCAGTACTAGTAACGCAGAAAAACTCCCCCGCGCGGGGGAGTTTTTCTGCATCTTTCGCATCTTATTATCAGCCGACGGCATATAAGGCGTTAGGTCACAGAAACTTCTTCGACAACTCTCGTACAATAGACTTTTCGCGGTTAACCTGTGAATGAAAATAAACAAAAACTGTTCGCTGTGAGGATATAGGAAGCGGATCGCCGAGATTCGCGGGCAGATGACCGAGGACGGTCGGCGATCAGACATTGTCAAAAACTACCAACCGGCCGTCGATGGTCGATGCGGCAAACCCAAACGTCTTTTGGATAAATTCGATCGTCCGGGCTCGATAAAAGAATATATGCGTCGGGTCGTCTTTATAGCGCCATTCGCTGAAATCGATATCGCCGTCGAGCAGTTGGGTCATACAGATCAGCTTTCCCCTCGGTTTAAGCAATTGCTGCAGTTTCAGAAATTCCCGTGCCGGATGCCTGAAATGCTCGATGACCTCGCAGCAGACTATAAAATCGTACCGGTTTCTGAAAACGAGCGTTTCATTTACAAAAATCGGATCGTAAAGGTCGACCGCGTAACCATGTTTTCCCAGCATATGACTGATAACGGGTCCTGTCCCGCAGCCGTAATCCAGGCCTCTCTGTCCGGTAGTAAATGATGCCAGGACCTTATCGACTATCGGCGTGACAAATTGTTGATAATCGCCACCGCTGACGTCGTTATCATGCAATTCATAACGAGCCCGCTCATCTGTCGCGTTCAGATGATCCTCAGGCGCGAGAAAGACACTTCCGCATCGTTTACATTCAAAATAGTCACCAAAACGGCCCGTATAAGATGCCGCTGCGGTTGATTTGCATAGTCTGCAGTTCATCTCTTAGTTTGTCACCACTTTAGCATTCTCGGCCGGTTTCCAGTCGGAATAAGCTATTGCCGAGAGCTTTAGCTCGGGATGCTCTTTTACAATATGTTCTAAATGCCAGGAACTGCGAAAGAGTAGGACAGGCTGGTCTGCCCGGTCCTTAAATATGCCCGTTTCGTACAGGTTCCCAATCCCAAGCAGTACGTCCCAACCTGCCGTGACCCATCGGGCCGCTACATACGGCAGCGAGTCGAGCTGGCTTTCCACACCATACTCCGCTTTGAGCCGGTATTGGGCAACCTCGAACTGTAGTTCTCCGACAGCCGCTAATATCGGTTCCTGAGATGATCCTCCATGTCCGGGGTACAGTATCTGTACCGCCTTTTCTTCCTCGAGCTGGGCGATGCCTTTCTGGAATTTCTTTGCGAACGATGGATTTACGTTGCGAAGCCGGGCAAAGAGTTCTGGGGGAAAGGTCGGGATCGGCGGATAGGCGAGCTTTTGTCCTGTATAGATGGTGTCGCCGATAGTAAATGCCCCGGGATTATTGAGACCGATGACGTCACCCGCATAGCCGTCCTCAACGGATTCGCGGTCCTGAGCAAAAACCTTTTGCGGTCGCGTCAGCCGAATCTTCTTGCCGGTCCTGGCATTCGACACGGTCATGTCCTTTTCAAACTCGCCGGAACAAACCCGCACAAACGCCAGACAGTCACGGTGCCGGGGGTCCATGTTGGCCTGCAGTTTGAATACAAATCCCGTGAATTCCGGATACCCGGGACCAATATGTCCAATATTAGTCTCTCTGTCGCCTGGGGCAGCAGACATTTCCAGAAATGACCTGAGAAAAGGCTCAACACCGAAATTTGTCATCGCGCTTCCAAAAAAGACGGGTGATTTTTTCCCGGCCAGTATCAGATCATGGTCGAGAGTCGAGCCCGCACCCTCGAGAATTTCGAGGTCCTCCTCGAGCTGTCGCAGAGCCTTTTCGCCGATAGCGACCTCCAATTTCGGATCTCCCATCGCGAGCATCGTCTCAATAGCCTGGCGCTGTCCCCGGGGATTTCGTTCGTAGAGATGGACCAGCCGCGTTGTGCGATTGTAGATCCCGCGAAAAGATTCACCCTCGCCGATCGGCCAGTTTACCGCATAAACTTTCAGGGCGAGTTCCATTTCGATCTCATCTATCAGTTCAAGCGGATGGCGCGCAGGTCGGTCGAGCTTGTTAATGAACGTGAAAATCGGAACATCACGCATACGGCAAACTTCAAAGAGTTTTCGAGTCTGCGTTTCCAGGCCCTTTGCCGCATCGACCAGCATGATCGCGTTATCTGCGGCCGTCAGTGTTCGATAAGTGTCCTCACTAAAGTCATGGTGCCCCGGCGTATCGAGAAGGTTAAGTCTGTAACCCTCATAATCAAACTGCAGCAAGGTCGACGTGATCGAGATGCCCCGCTGCTGTTCGAGTGCCATCCAATCGGATGTTGCGGCCCGTTCGGCGCGGCGGTGCTTGACCGCGCCTGCCTTTTGAATAGCCCCGCCATAGAGCAGCAGCTTCTCGGTTAGCGTGGTCTTGCCCGCATCCGGGTGCGAGATGATCGCAAACGTCCGGCGACGTTCGATCTCGGATCGTAATTCAGTAGCCGATAAACTCATGAAACATTATGCGGACACCGTCCGCTCGGAAAACAACTGCGATGTTGAGCAAACTATAAATTAAAACAGACGGGCCGATATTCCGCCAGTTCGCGATTGGGAATGCAGCTGGGGAACCTTTAGCTTACCGGATCTAGTTTTCTTGCTACATAAACCGAATTTATCGATACACCGCCTATGTACGGATTTGGAAATTCGATATTGTGACCTGCCGCCGAGCCAAACACCGATCCAAGGTGCTCCGTGAACGTCTCGTTTACCGGATCGTTAGACCATAATGCGAACGAACCGCCGTATTTTATTTGTCGACCCAAGATACTGAGCCCGTCAGCAGTATAAAAGTTACTGTTACCCTTATCGAGGAAATGCTCGGGCGAATGGTCGATGTCCAGCAGTACAGCGTCGAATTGTTTTTCAACGTTAGTGAAATCGAATCCTGTCCGTGCGAGTTCAAAAAAATTGCCCTGCCTCAATTCGCATCTGTGATCCGTAGTAAGAATTTCACCCATCGGGACGAGTTTTTTCCGATGCCAATCGATCACCTCCTGAAAAAGATCGATAACGAGCAGCCGGCCGACCATTTTGTTTATTAAAACCTCGGCGGCCGTATATCCCAACCCGAGACCTCCGACAACGACATCTAATTCGCCATCGAGTGGCGCCAATCCGAGAATTGCGAGCTGCTTCTCACTTTCCGTGAACAGGCTAGACATCAGATATTCATCGCCGAGCTTGACCTCAAATATCTCACGGTTTCCTAATTGCGGATCTGTTCGCCGACGAAGTGTCAACTCGCCCAGCGGCGTCAGATGGTAGGCGAGTTCTTCGATCTTCATTTTGGTCGCGATAAGATCTGATGCGTGAGAAATGTTTTTAGTAGGCTACATCACTTTCGGACAATAAGAAAGAAGGAGGCATCGTTGCCTCCTTCGTAACTGTTTACCCCTTGTTCATCGAATAAACCCCCCTTGATTTCGTTTCGCTTCATCACAAGCGAAACTTGTTTATTCGACAGTTACTATTATCAAACATCTCCACGCTCGGGAATATTAGGACAATTAGAAAATGTATTAGGGAAAAACCCTAACAACACCTGTCGTAATCTCGGGCCTAATCGAGTCTTAGTAAAGTACCGATGGTAAGAATGCACCGCGTGGCTCCTGGTATAGGCCGCGTGACATTAGCGTCATTGGCTGCACGATCTTAAGGCCGTTGGCGAGACACCAACGCAGGAGTTCGCCATTCCGCGTCGGTAATAAAAACCCGGGGCCCGCGAACTCCTCCGCGGTGCCGATCAAAGCCTTGATATCGTTATTCGATTCACCGACGGCGTGCCCGAAAAAGCCAACTGAAGTGGAGTATCCAGTTACCCGACCGTCATGTTCAACGACCTGGGCACTTCCTTTCTGGACGGCAGCCGCGACCTCGTTATGACGTGTATGGCCGTGAACACGAAAGGACAAAGCGTCTGCTGCCTCGATATCGGCGACCGTCATCCGTCGAACTCTGTAGCTCTCGATCTTGATCCCCAGCGGCGAGCCCTGAATATTTGACAGAGGCTCGACCGTGTCGAAACCGAGCTTGGTGTAAAGAGAAAGCGACCGGCCGTGATATGCGGCCTGAACCAATCGGACCGAAGGAACCCGGTTCTTGTCGGCCCGTTTCAACACATCGTTCATCAATGAGCGGCCAATCGATGAATTTTGAGCCTTTGGATCGACAGTGATAGGGCCGACTCCCGCTACGGCATCACTCTCCCATAGAAAGTTGCTGCCTACTATCTTCCCGCCCGACTCGGCAACGACGGAATAAGCATCCGGCCTGGATAAAAGCATTGAGATAAATCCGATACCGGTATTACGATCGGGAAAATCCTCGGGAAAATTATGTTTGTTTGATATAGCCTTAAAGGCCTCGTAACAGATCGTTCCTAACGCCTCAGCGTCTCCCGCTCGGCCTTTTCGTAACGTCGTATTTGTTGATCTTCGTGCCTGTCCCGCATCCATTTTCTTGTACCTCCATTTGTTAAGGCGAGATACGGGGCAAATAAGTATCACAGTCCGTCCAACGCGCGGCATTAAAGGATCAACATTGCTGCGTTGAAATAGAGAATGATCGTAATAATATCGGCGGCCGCAAGGGTTAGGGGGCCCGAAGCGATCTTTGATTCCTCGTGTATAGCATGCAGGAGCGTCGGGATGCTTACGCCGATCACGCCGGCCGCTATTACCGATAGATTTATCGTTAATGCGATGACTGCCGCTGCCATTAGTTCTCCTCGCCAGGCAAAGGCGATCGAGCCGACAATCAATGCGCACGCCAAGCCTATCAGCACAGTCGCCGCGATCTCACGCCTTATCCATGTAAAATACCCGGCCCAGGTCGGCTTGCCCATGTGCAAATTCTGCAATGCAACGGTCATTGACTGGATACTGACGCTTTCGCCAAGTGCCAGGACCAGCGTTAAAAAAAACGCCAGGACCAGGGTTTGAGCCAGTGTCGTCTCATATAAACCGGTCAAAACGGCACAGGTTATACCGCTCAACATTGTAGCCATGAGCCATGGAAATCGGTACCTGAATCTACCAACAACTGATTTACCTTTGATCTCAGAGATCCCGAAACCGATCATCTGAAAGATATCGTCAAAATGATGCCGATGGGCGAACGTGAGTTCGTCCTCGGTAAAAATACCGGCATCGATGACGCCGATCATTCGCAGTTCTTCATCCAGAACGGGAAACGCGAGAAGCTTGTATTCAACAAACATCTTGCATACCTCGAGCACGGTTGTTGTCTGAGCAACGGAGATGAGATTTTTATTAAGCATGATATCCGCGATACGAACACGCGGCATTGACGTCAACAGGCTGCGGGTCGGGACAATGCCGATCAGCCTCTCACCCTCGTCCAAAACGTAGAAATATACGATCCGTTCACCAACGCCCTCGCGGCGAATCACGCGGAGGGCCATCTCGACGGTAAGCGAATCATTGAGGCGGGGAAAATCTCGCCGCATATACTTAGACACCGCATCTTTTAGGTGCTCGGTATCATTGGGGCTGATCGTGGTATGGATGCTGAAAGAATCGGAATCTGACATATCTATAAGCTGCTAACACTGTAATCGATGGACCGTTGAGATGAACCCAGAGGTCTATCCACCGATCATCCGAAGCCAAGCTTGGCCGGCGTTGGATGATTTGGAAAGTATCGCCTGCAATCCTAAACCGAATACGATTCGGCGAAAGAATGTTGGAATAACATGGCTCGAGGGACGTTTAGATCGATGGCGGACCGCGGTCGGAGGGTTTTAAGATAACTGGATGCGTATCAAAAGAGGGTTGAAAGCGGAAATACCTGTTAGCGCTTCTGGCCGTGAGGAAAAGTTCAAAATGGCGGTCCGGATCGGGACGATCAACTATGATGTCTTTCTTGGCCTTTTTCAGCGAATTGGCTTTTAGGACGATCGAGCTCAGTTGATTGTGGACCGAAAATGTGTACGACCTGTGGGTCTGTCCGGCAAGGTCGAGAGGGCCTTTTTCGCCTCGTTCATCTGTATCCGGGAAAGGAAAAAGTTGAACGCCTTCACCGCGAGAGAAAAAACTGCCGGCCAATACGCTCAGTAATAGAAACCAGCGTGCCCCGATCATCAGTTTTGATCTCGTAAAATACCTCATTCTGCTATTACCTAATGATAGCAGACACCAGTCGAAAAATAGTTACCGAAAGGAATTTTTCCTGAAGCCGCACGAAGGCCTATATCGGCGGGAGAACAAATGCCCCGATGTGCGGCCTTGAGGTGTTCAGACAAGTCTCTAATGCGAGGATCAGCGAAGGACGAAGGTTCTCCGGTGTAACGATGGCATCGACAAGTCCGCGGGCGGCGGCGTGTTTGGCATCGAGTTCACGGTCATAGGTATCGCGAACTTTCTGCATTTCCGCGAGCGTTGCTTCGTCGGGCGACTTCCCTTCTTTTTTGAGCTTTTCGATCTGCGTGCCGAAGATCGCCTGGGCGGCGCTGTCGCCTTCCATTACGCCCATCCGTCCGGTCGGCAGCGAAAAGATAAAGTCGGGATCAAAGCCCTGCCCCGCCATTGCGTAATAGCCAGCGCCCGAAGCGTGGTTTACTGTGAGGACGATCTTTGGCACTGTCGCGGTTGCCATCGCCTCGACAAAGCGAGCCCCCGCACGGATGATGCCGCTGTGCTCCGCCTCGGCCCCGACCATAAAGCCCGAAACGTCCTGAACGAAAAGCAGAGGAGTAGAATGGCGATCGCAGTTCTCGATAAAATACGCGGTTTTCTCGGCGGATTCGGTATAAACGATTCCGCCAAAGCGCGGTGGCGTGCCCGGTTTTCCCTTCACCATTCCGCGGGAATTGGCAATGATACCGACGAGGATACCGCCGATGCGTGCCGTTCCGCAGAGCATTTCTTTTGCGAAGTCAGCCTGAAATTCGTCGATCCCGCCTTCGTCAAGAAAGGTATCGAGCACGCTATGCATGTCGTACGGGGCCCGGTGATCGTCGGGGAGGATATCGTACAAATTGGGAGCCCCCGTCGCTACCGCTCCGGGTTCAGACACGGACACACGCGCTTGCTCTTTCGCGGGAAGCTCGGTGATGAGCTGCCGGATCTTGGTGATGCATTCTTGTTCGTCGGTTGTCCTATAATGGGCAACGCCGGAGATGGCGTTGTGAGTCATGGCCCCGCCGAGGGTTTCATTATCGATGGTCTGGCCCGTCGCTCCTTTTACCAGGTTCGCACCGCCGAGGCCCATGAACGACGTGCCTTCGACCATCAGTATCACATCCGAAAGAGCGGGCAGGTATGCCCCGCCAGCGACGCACATCCCCATCACGGCCGAGATCTGCGGCACCTTGAGATAGCGGCGCATTATCGAGTTGTAATAAAAAATGCGAGCTGCACCGTACTGGCCCGGGAATACGCCGCCCTGGTACGGTAAATTTACGCCAGCGGAATCGACCAGGTAGATGATCGGTACGCGATTGCGCATAGCGATCTCCTGGGAACGGAGGATCTTTTTAATAGTTTCGGGGTACCACGCCCCGGCCTTAATGGTCGCGTCATTGGCGACCACGACACATTCCCTCCCCTGAATTTTCCCGACCACCGTTACGACTGCCGCTGCCGGGGCCTGACCCCCGTATTCGTCATATGCCACGAGCAAGCCGATCTCCTGATGAAAGGTCTCGGGATCAAGCAACAGGTCGATACGCTCTCGAGCCGTCAATTTCCCCTGCTTATGAATTTTTGCGATCTTATCCGGCCCGCCGCCGAGCCTGAGTTTCGCCTCCAACCTAAGGTATTCATCCGTTAGTTCGCGGAGCCGGGACTGGGGTTTAGCTAATTTCATTCCTAGTTCTTGGCGCTGATAATAAATGTCGGCACCATTCCCCCTCCCGACGAAACATTTGCCAGCTCGGTTGACGAAAGCCGTGTAAATGCCGACCCGACCTTTCCCATAAACAGCAGCGGGTCGAGGTCGACGAGCTGCTCGATCATTTCCCAGTTGCCGTCGTCGTCGATGATCATGGGAAATTTCTCTTTAGCCGTTTTAACACGTTCCTGGACAAGATAGTCGCCGTTTCTTAGGGCCAAGGCAATGGCGTCGTCCCACTCAGCCTCGGTGGAATTCCAACCGATATAGATGCCGTGGCCGCCGTAATCGTCGTTGGGTTTGAGTACCAGCTTGTGGGAATTTGCCCGGGTCCACTCAGCAATTTCGATGGTGTTGCCGGCGTTCTGAGTCTGCTCTTCGCGAAAACGGCGGGTCCATGGGACGTGACTTTTTATCGCACCGAGTTCGGATTTGTCGAAAAGATGCTCGTATCGCTCATTTGTCAGCACGGCAAAGATAGCTTTTTTATGGACAAGCTTGCCGCGAAAACTGTTGACCAGACAAACGGCCCCGGCTCGATAAGCGTCGACCAATGCCGGATGCTCTTCCATTATCGGCAGATATTCGTTGACCAGCAAACGTTTATAAACGATGTCGATCTCGACGCCGTCATACGAGAGCCGCGTGCCGTCAAATTCCAGTTCATCGGGCGAGCAGATGATCGACCGGTAGCCGTTAGCCTCAAAATAATCCCGAAACAGCTCAAATTCCTTTTGAGTCGGCAGGTCTTTCAGGTCGACGATCGCTATGACGGGGCTCGCCTGAGGCTTGCCGCCGCAATATTCCGAGTAACATTCGAGCAAAACACTAAGCATTTTTGAACGACCTACAAACCCTTCGATGTCGTAACGCTCGGCAAATTTCTGCATTACGGGGAGAGCACCAAATATGCTCATCGCCGAATCAGCATATGCGATACCGGCCGGGCTTTCGCCGTTTAGCTCAACGAAACTGTATGCGTCGTCGGTAAGAAAAGAATCAAGACGAGACGCAGGCGCGACATGTTCGTATTTAGGATCGATCCGGATCAGTTCGCGCTCGATCTCTGGCACGCCCAATTCGTCCAGTACCGCGTCGTCGATAACGGCGGCATTTTTCACCTTTTGCAGGGCCCCAAAAATGATCTCGCAGATTGGCACGATCCGGGTCCAGTCTGTTTTGGAGACAAAATGGGGCCGCAGATAAGGCGTGAGCCGTCGGCCGCCAAAGATCAGCTTTGACGATTCGAGGCCCCGGTCGAGCATCTCGAGAGACGATCGAGCGATCTCTGGATCAGACAGAAGTTCGTTATAATAGGCAACTGCCTTTTTTAGCATAGGTGCCTATTTCGACATACTCAGGATCTCTTCGAACTCATCCTGGGTGAGCGGCATGACCGACAACTGCGATTGGCGAATGAGCTTGATCTCGGCTAGGGCAAGATTTTCCTTTATTTGTGCCAGAGTAACAGGCTTTTTCAATGGTTTTACGGGTTTCAACTCCACTGCGACCCACTTCTCATCGGTAGGATCAGGGAAAAAGGGCTTTGAAACAGAAGCAACGCCGACGACCTCCTTACCGACATTCGAGTGATAAAATAACACCTTATCGCCCTTTTTCATCTCTTTCAGGTTATTTCGCGCCTGATAGTTACGAACGCCCGTCCAGTCCGTTGCACCGTCCTTTACAAAATCATCCCACGAATAAGAATCGGGTTCCTGTTTTACCATCCAATAGTTCATAATTTTTTAACAGATTCGGCGATATCTCGCCTCGTAAAATGCCAATAGCCCGTGCCCCATCAAACCGATCGCCGCCAGGAATACCAACGCCCGTCCGTATCCGCTCTGAAGCAGCACCAGGAGGGCTGCGTCGAGGCCGACAGAACCGCCAGGATCATAAAAGGCCGCACTAATAAAGAAATATCCCATTATGCCAAGTAAGGCGGCCCGGGCCGAAAAACTTAAAATACCGAGAACATTTATGACGAACAAATGGACGCCGGATATTTTCCACAATTTATAATTCTCGCGAAATTTACCAGAAATTCCGTTATAGCATTCGTTAGCCCCAGCGACCATAACCCCCACGCCGATCAAGCCCAATAAGACAGATCCGAGCGGGATTGCTACCAGCACCGCGATAAAGGTCTCTTCGATCTGCCCGCTGTTACCGAGGCCGCGTGACGCGGAAATGATGATCTCAAGTGCCGAGATGGCGAGCCCAATGTAAAATATCCCAACCCCCACGGCGACGACCCTCTTTATGATCCCCTGCCAACGATTACCGACATTGTCGACATCCGCCGCTCCACGCAATGTATTCCAGACACCATGTCCTATGGCGCCAACAATAAAAATTATTAGAAATATCCGCCCGTATCTTGTTTCGGCTACGGTTGCCAATGCCCCGGTTGGATCGGCGATCTGTCCACCGTCGATGCCGAAAACCAGCAAAAGTGCGAGACCGCCGATCACGACGAATAAAAACCCTTTGCTATAAAAACCGAGCCGAGCAAGCGATTGTATGCCGGGTCGCTGGACTACGTCCTCGGCTGCATCAACCGTTTTCCCCACGGCATCAGCTACCGCCTGTTTGGTTTTCTCATCCACTAGTCAGGTCGGTACTGCCTACTTCTTTTTGGCGTCTGCCGCTTTTTTATTCAGCCAACGGGCCCATCGCTCAAGAGCCGGACGGAAGGGTTTGAACAATTTGGCCCGAAAGCTGCCGGCATTCTGTTTTTCGCTCCAGGATCTTAGGTTCTTTTCAGCAAATTGGCGGATCTGCGGTTCGAGCCCGCCCTTCTTAACGGAATGCCGCAAGGTCAGATAATAATGCTGGCCCACAAGCGAAAAAATTAAGCCGGCGAGATTGCCCTTGAACGAGCTTTTCGCCATGAACTTCTTGACGAACGTCTCGGTCGGCTGCAGCAGAGCCCCCATCGACATTTCCATCCAAGGCGCCTGATTTCCCTGTCGAGGATGGTAAAGTCCCGGGAGGTCGCCCTTGAGTGGCGTCTCGAGATTCTTCAGACGCGGATCGTTAATGTAATCGACAAGTTTGATCCTTTCAACACCACGTATCTGCTCAACTGGCAGAAAATCCAGGATCTTATTGATATTTTCCTCGGTGCCCTTGGGCAGTGGGAACGACGCTTTGTTCTCAATGCGGATCTTTGTAACTTTCGCGGCCTTTTGCCCCGCGGTTTGTATTGCCATAACTGGTGTAAATTGTAATAGGTAATCGGGTAATAGTAAATTCTGCCACATTTGTGTTGCGGACACGCAACAAACCTGCCGAAATTCACTACTTAACTACCCTAAACATGCGATTAAACGTGCGGCACACGGATTGTAATAGAAATATCGGATTCGATGCACAAGCCATCGCGTAAGCAAGGGCGAAAGAATGCCCAAGCCCGTACGTAAGTATGGGCGAAACACTCAAGGGGCATAGATGAACTACCACGCTCGGGAAACGCTTGAAGCTCAAGCCCGCGCCTAAGCAAGGGCGAAACGTCCCCTCGGTAAAGATGAACCAAACCACACTCTCCAAACCCGTCGGCGTCAGCGGAGTCGGCCTCCACACCGGAGCCGCGGTGAACCTGACCCTAAAGCCCGCTCCGGAGAATACCGGCTACATCTTTGTGCGTACTGACCTTGATAATTTCGAGATCCCCGCGTCCGTCGAGTACATTTCGCATTGCTCGTATGCAACGACGCTCATGCGTCGCGGTGTGGTGCTCTCGACCTGCGAACATCTGCTCTCGGCACTTCGCGGGTCCGGCGTGGATAATTGTTTTATCGAGATAGATAATATCGAGATACCGATACTCGACGGCTCGAGCGAGAATTTTATCGAGTTGATCGAAAGTGCCGGCCTTACCGAACAGAATGCCCGGCGCCGCGTTTTCCGAGTGCTCGAACGTGTGGAATTCATCCAGGGCGACCGTCAAATGTCGATCGAGCCGTCACACGCCTTCGAGATCGAGTGCCTTATCGATTTCCCCCACCCTTTCATAAATCAGCAATCGCTCAAATTCGTCTTCGAGAACGGTTCATTCGGCCATCAGATCGCGTCCGCCCGAACGTTCGGCTTCACTCACGAGATCGACATGCTGCGAAAGGCAAACCTCGCCCTCGGCGGCTCGCTCGACAACGCCATTGTCCTAACCCCCGACGGCATGCTCAACGAAACGCCGCTCCGTTTCGATGACGAATTCGTCCGCCACAAGATCCTCGACATCATCGGCGACCTCGCCCTCCTCGGTATGCCGATCGAAGGCAAGATCACCGCCAAAAAAACCGGCCACAGCGTCCATGCGTCGCTAATGAGCAAGCTCTTAAAGGCCGAACATGCTTGGGAGATCGTTGAGAGTCCTTAGTCTTGCCCCTGTTTAAAATGACAGAACCCGGTCGGTTTCGACCAGGTTCAGGATAGGTTGGACAACTGTAGGAACGCTCGGAAGGTGTAAAAGCACAGCGGCATGCAATGCTTTTGGTGGCAGTGGCGAAGGGTCTTGATCGTTATCAAGCTAGCCGTCTTTATCTAAAGCACGTTGCGTGCCACCTTTACCACCTTCAGTTCCAACGCTTCCCCTGGCCTCTTAAATACTTGTAAATACACATTATCAAGCCCCACATGCCAAGAATCGGCGGAGTGGGGCAACTGTCACTTTAGGAGCAAATTCTATTACTTTGACAAAAGAAGTCACTAAAAAAGTGACTTTTTTTGGAACATCGGGGTGATTCGAACTTTAGGCCTAAGCCAACGAGCTATTTTATTCGGCTTCCCTGATCGTCGTAGACGGCTAACACGCGCGTCTTTTTATTATCTTTGTATTCGGTTTCGTCCATCACGCTGCCGTTCTTGTGATAACGGGTCCAGACGCCGGTCTTTTTTTCGTCATCGAACGAGCCCGTCTGCATCAGCCGGCCGTTTTCGCGATACCATCGCCACTCGCCGACCATTTTGCCTTTTTCGTAACTGCCAAAAGCTTTCGGATTGCCATTCAGGTGATAGAATCGCCATTCACCAGTTTTTTCTCCATGGGAATAATGACCTTCGGTGCTGATAGTGCCGTCCTTGAAGAACTCGCGGACCGATTCGGCCCCGGCAGTACTATCGGCAGCTTTCTTATCGTTCATATCTAACGCATATTCTATCAGTCATCGACAGAAATTGTATCCTCGAATGAAACCGCGAATAAACGCTAATCTTGAACACCCCAGTCCGCTGTATGGAAAATACCCTCTTTATCGATACGTTGGTATGTATGGGCACCGAAATAGTCTCGTTGGGCCTGAATCAGATTGGCTGGCAAGCGTTCGCTGCGAAAGGCGTCAAAGTATGCAAGGGCCGACGAAAAACAGCTTCCCGGGATGCCGTTCTCGATGAAGGCAACCACTACCTTGCGAAGGGTGCCGGCCCGGGAATTTATCATGTCTGCAAATTTCCTGTTCAAGAGTAGACTCGCAAGATTTGGGTCCAAAGAATATGCCGAACGAATATCCTCGAGCAGCCGTGAACGAATGATGCAGCCGCCGCGCCAGATCTTTGCGATTTCGGATAAATCGAGACCATAGCCTTTTTCGGTAGATGCAGCCGACAGCAGCGACATTCCCTGGGAATAAGTGAGCAGGAAGGCACAAAACAACGCGTCGTCCAACTCGCTCGCCGAAACGCGAGACCGGCTGAGGTCGGCGGACGCGCGGATCCCCTGATACTCCGACGCGATTTTCGTCCTCAACGCTTTTTGTGAAGAGACCTGCCGCATTGTCACCGCGGAATCGATCGTAGGAATGGAAATACCGTGATCCATTGCAGCCTGCGAAGTCCATTTTCCGGTGCCCTTTTGACCTGCGGTGTCGAGGATGACCGAGACAAGGTGTTGACCTGTCTCAGGGTCGATCTTTCTTAAAACATCGCCGGTTATCTCGACAAGGAATGAATTAAGTTCGGCACTGTTCCATTCGGCAAAAGTGCGGCCCATTTCGGTATAGCCCATGTGAAGGACGCGATGCATCAGATCATATGTTTCGGCAAGCAGCTGCATCATGCCGTACTCGATGCCGTTGTGGACCATCTTTACGAAATGTCCGGATGAACCTGTTCCCATATATGCAACGCAAGGCTCGCCATTCACTTTTGCCGAAACGGCCTGGAGTGTACGCTCGATACGATCATAGTGCTCACGCTTTCCGCCAGGCATGATACTCGCTCCGTGACGGGCACCTTCTTCGCCACCGCTGACGCCCATCCCCATAAACCCAAAGCCGTTCGCAGAAACCGAGGCATCGCGGCGGTCGGTGTCTGTGAAGTGCGAATTGCCGCCATCGATTATCAAATCGTCAGGTTCAAGAAGAGGCAAAAGGTCGGCAATGACCTTGTCGACGACCGGTCCGGCCGGAACGAGCAGCATTATGTTACGCGGAGTTTCGAGCTTTTCGATCAGATCGGCGAGCGAATCGGCAGAATCGAGCGGCATTCCCTGTCCTTCCTGCAGAAGCAAGTCGCGTTTCGTGGCGTCGAGATCATATCCGGCACCACGAATTCCCTGTTCGGCGATATTCAGCAGAAAGTTACGCCCCATCGTGCCGAGGCCGATCATTCCGAAATTTGCTTTCATTTTCTCAGTGCCCCAGATGTCTCAGATATGCCTGTTTCAGGTTCTTTTCGATCTCGGCATGCAGCGGCAAGTTGCTCTTGGCGTTTATGACCTTTTTCCCGCACTTCCCGCACAGCAGATACGCTATCAATACACCATGTTCACGGAAAATAAAAGCACTAAGCGACAAGGTGTCTTTTCCCTTGTATTTCGTCGCATCGATATCGCGTCCACATCCAGGGCACCCATCACGGTCGTGGAGCCATCGAGATTTGATCGCGCTGCCGAATTGCATCTTTGCCTGGAGGAAGATCTGTTCCAAAAGACCGGTTATCTCTTTGTTGGACATAATTGTATGAAAAATGAACGAAACAACTTGGCGATCTGTAGGAACGGCGATCGTTTTAAAAAATGCACTCGCCCGGGCAGCTTTTTTCGCACGCCAAGATTATACTCCCCAGATGTCGGCCTTTACCACCCCGCCGTCGTAGAGCGAAGGCATATCGGCGTAAGTCCACCACGAGCCGATGACCATCCCGGCAAACGCCCACTGGCGTATCTCCTGTCCCGGAATATCAAAGGTCTCGGAAAATTGCCTGACAGCCACATCCAGCCTGCCAACGACGCCCGGCTCGGTTTCCTGCCACCAATGGAAGTTGTTCAAAAAAACAGAGATCTCGTATCCCAGATGCCCGACTATGCCCTTGGGATCGATTGCCAGAAACGGCCCGCGATCCGAATTCACGATGTTGCCGGGGTGAAAGTCGCCGTGGATGTAGAAAACTCGATCTCGCTGAACACTCAGCTCGCGATAGATCGCCAATGCCTTTTCAGCGTAGCGGGCCGGAAAGTCCGTTTTCACATACCGCCCGAATTTCGCAAACCATTCGTCGAGTGTAGGAGCACTGGCCGGGGCATCACCCGCAGGCCTCAATATTCGGCAAAGAACCTCAATAGCCGGGCGAACGGCTTCCGCTTTCTTCGACGAAAACACCTCGGTCAAGGTGCGGCCGGGAAAAAGCCTTTCGAGCAGGATTGCTTTCGACGATTCGTCAACATCAAGCAGCCGAACACAGCCATCGCCGTCCCGAATTTTCAGATATTCTGCCTCATCGAAGATCTCGACCGGATCCCAGGGCGGATGGATCTTAACAACTACCGATTCGCCGTTCGACCTTTCGGCCGAGGCCACGAAATTGAATTCGATGCCCGGGAACGGTTCGATTATCCGAATGGACCATCTCTCTTCAAGGTGCCGGATCAGATCCGGAAGCCGGGCAAGCCATTCGACACCTCGATCGCCGCACCCCGCCGACACGTGAGTAACGAGGTCATTGGGAAGATGATCAAGGTCCTTTCTTTCCATTGGCTTGACGAGTTTAGCGTGTCTGTTAAATTGGAAGCAATGAAAACCCTGCAAGAAGCCGTTCGCCCGACAACTTTTATCGAATCAGCCAAGCTGCGCGACCATCTCGGCCTTGATATCACCGTAGCGACCGAGACATTCCAGCACACGGGTAGTTTTAAGTTTCGCGCGGCCTACAATCTGGCCTTAAATGTTAAGCAGGACGAGATACTGACAGCCTCGTCAGGCAATTTCGGACAGGCTCTGGCCTACGCGTGCAAGCTGGTCGGCAAGCGATGTACGGTTGTCATGCCACACAATTCCGCTAAGGTCAAAGTCGATGCCGTTCGAGACTATGGAGCCACGGTAGACCTCATCGACATCACGAAGATCGGACGCAACGAACGGGTCGCTCAGCTTGCCGACAAGATGCCCGACGCCTATTTTGCCAGCGCGTACGACGATAAATTCGTCATCGAGGGTAATTCAACGCTTGGCGATGAACTGGTAGAAAAAGATTTTAATGTTGTGATAACGGCAGTTGGGGGCGGCGGACTGATCTCGGGGCTGATCACTGCTTTTCGCCGCTATAAAAAGACCTGTGAGATCTACGGTGCCGAGCCGCTCCTGGGCAATGACGCCGCTCGGTCTTTCAAGGCCGGTAAATTGATCGCCAATGAAGTGGAACCCCAAACGGTCGCCGACGGCGCCCGGACGATCTCACTCGGAAACTTAAACTGGCCGATAATCCGAGACAATGCTGCCGATATTATAGAAGTCTCGGATGAAAAGATCGTGACGGCCCTGAAACTATATTTTATGCTGGCGAATTTGAAGTGCGAGCCGACTGGTGCCCTGAGTTTGGGGGCAATTTTAGAAGATCGAGAGAGATTCGCCGGAAAAGCTATATGTCTCGTCGTGAGCGGCGGCAATGTGGATCCCGCGGTTTACAGCCGGTTGCTGGCTTAGGGCCGTCATCTCTTCCGTCGATAAACACCTGAAAACGTGACATTTGCCCCGCCACAGTTCATGTTGTCACGGACCACCAAAAAACTGCCGATCATACGAACCGTAGCCTTACAGGAATATTCATCAGTTTCACGTTCTCCAACGGTCAAACGGTTACCTTTCGGCTCTACTCGATCATCCAGCTCGCCCACGTGAACGTTATCGCCGAGGCCCCGCCAAAGTGCGTCACCTGTTACATTAAGATATCCAGCTAACTTGTTGTGGGTAAACTTGATGGAGTTGTAAGCATAAGACCACTCTCCAAGCCATTCGGTCAATGGTACGTTTGACCTTGCATCGGCCAACGTCACATCGGCCGACTTGATCCAACCGACGGTCGGCATCCCTTTTGCGGGAGAAAACCAACTGCAGACGAAGTTTCCGAATGTGCGTGACACGACAATCTTGTCACCTGGAACTATGTAAGCCTTGTCCCGGCATTTTTCGCTTGCAGGACAATCTTCCTGCAGATCATTGTAGAAATGGACCTTGATCCCTTTTTTCCCGGTTATGGTGCCGACCTTAAATTCATTTGAGTGGGTGAATCCGCCGCCGCGGCACCAGTTTTCAGGATCACCTTCATGTTGAGCAGTGCTTGAAATGTGGAGTAAAGATAATAAGAATAGAGTGAGTACTATACTTCGCATTTATACCTTCCCGATCTCCTCGACAAATGTGACACGGTTGATCTCGTGCAAGGTGGTCACGCCGAGAAATACCTTTTTGACGGCTGATTCACGCAGCGATGACAAACCTTCTTTTTCTGCCTGTCGACGTATCTCCGAACCCGGCCGCCGCTCGATTATCATTTCACGAATGTTGTCCGACATATCCAGAAGCTCGTGAATGGCGGTACGGCCGCGGTAACCGGTGTGATTGCAGCCGTCACAGCCTATGCTGCGATAAAAGACGATCTCAGGCGGAAGATCCTCGCGACGCATTCCGGATTCAAGCAGCTCTTCATCCGTCGGGTCATAGTGTCTCTTGCAAAGCGGACAGAGCAGACGAACAAGCCGCTGAGCGAGAACGCAGTTGAGCGACGATACAAAGTTATACGGCTCAACGCCCATGTTCAGAAACCGGCCGATAACGTCGATAACGTTGTTTGCGTGGACCGTGGTGAAAACAAGGTGGCCGGTTAGCGCCGATTGGATGGCGATCTGGGCCGTTTCTTCGTCACGTATCTCACCAACCAGGATCTTGTCGGGATCGTGACGCAGAATCGAACGCAGCCCCCGAGCAAATGTGAGGCCCTTTTTTTCATTCACCGGGATCTGAACTATGTTATGAAGCTGGTACTCAACAGGGTCCTCGATAGTAATGATCTTATCTTCATCATTCTTGATCTCATTAAGGGCCGCGTAGAGCGTGGTCGTTTTACCCGAACCCGTCGGACCAGTAACCAGGACCATGCCGTAGGGTTCTTTGATATACAGCCGGAACCGCGAAACATCTTCGGGGTCAAACCCGACGACATCCAGATCGAGATTCTTGAAACTCTCGTTGATCTGTTCTTTATCAAGGATACGGATGACGGCATCTTCACCGTATATCGTGGGCATGATCGATACACGAAAATCGACCGTGCGGCCCTTATAACGCACCCGAAAGCGGCCGTCTTGCGGGATGCGGCGTTCGGCGATGTCGAGCTCGGACATGACCTTTATACGCGAGATCAGCGTCTGGTGAAAAGCTATATCTATCGGATCGACCTTGGCATATAAGGCACCGTCGATACGAAACTTGACCTGAACGTCACGCTCGCGGGTCTCAATATGGATGTCGGATGAACGCGATTCCATTGCGTTATAAAGGATCGTGTCGACCAGTTTGATGATCGGCGACATATCCGAATCTGAAGCGAGTCGATCTAGATCCAGCACCTCCTCGCCCTGTTCGGTCTCTTTTACAAGCGAGATCTTGAATGTAGATGCCGCCTCCTGAAGTACACGCTGCGTGGAATCGCCTTTTCGTAGTACCACATCGATCGCTCCGGCGGTTGCCACATAGGGCACGATGCGCATATTCAGCACATTTTCCAGTTCGTCCAGCCGTTCAAGGTTTGTCGGGTCTGCCATGGCCGCGTGCAGATTGCTGCCTTCACGCCTGAGCGGAACAAATTGGTTTCGGAGCATTAGATCAACCGGCAATTTTGCCAATTCCTCGATATCCACCGGCGACGCCTGTTCGGGCGGCAAAAGGTCGATAAAAGGCAGTCTGTATCGTAGCGCGAGCTGCTTTGCCTCGGTTACTTCCGGTGCTTCCTTGTCTAGAATGTCGGAAACACCGATGGTAGGTGCGATCATTACTTCTTCGATTTCGGTTTGTTCACTCATTAGTCAATTCTTACAATTAGCGGCTGCCGCTTGGGCCGCCCGAGATCATCTGAATGATAGGCAGATAAATGGCCAAAAGAATAGTTATCACGATCACGGCCATGAATAGAAGGATCATAGGTTCAAGCAATGTGGTGAACTGCTCGAGTCGGACTTCGGCCTCGGCGTCGTAAAAGGTCGCAACCTCGTCAAGCATCTCGCGCAAACTGCCGGATTTTTCGCCAATACCGATCATGTCGAGAGCCAATTCGGGAACCCATCCGGCCTTTTCGAGAGCCTCAGTAAAACCGCGCCCCTCTCGGATCATTGGCAGAACTCCCTGGCTTAGCCGCCGTAACTCGAGATTATTGATGGCCTGCGATGATATGTCCCATGCGTCCGGAACCGTAATTCCGCCCGATAACAAGGTTGAGAGCGACCTTGAGAGTTGAGCGGTGGTCATATTCCGGATAAGTTTGCCCGCAATCGGGATCTTGAGCATCGTCTTATGCAATAACAGCTTTCCGCTCGTCGACCGCAGCCATACAAAAAGCGCCACCCCAATGATCAGGACCAATGGGCCAAGCCAAAGAAGGTTGCTGACGATGCTGTTAGAGAACCACAACACCACAAGGGTGACGGTGGGCAATGACCGGCTCGAACTCAGGCTCTTAAAAAGGTCCGACATTCTCGGAACAATATAAAGTGTCAGAAATGCGACCATCATCATCGCTGCGAAAAGCAAAAACGCCGGATAAGCCAGGGCTCCCCTGAGCTTTCGCGAAACACCGACACTCCGTTTGAGATAGGTGACGAACCGTGACAGAACGTCATCGAGGGCTCCGCTTTTTTCACCGGCCAGGATCGATGCGGTGTAAATTTTGGGGAAGATCCCTTCCGACTCGAATGCCTCGGAGAGCGGGACACCGCTCTTGATCTTTTCTTCGACGTCAACGAGAACGGCTCGGAGATTTGCGGATGCGGACCGTGTCTTCAATAGGCCGATCGCCTGAAGGACGGGAATACCGGCCCTGAGTAACGCTGAAAGCTGCTGATTAAATAGCAGAAAATCAGCCTGTTTGACCTTTCCCTTTTTACCTCCGCCAAGCGAAAGCATGGCCGAAAGGCCGTCTTCAGAACTTGAAACCGCGAATACGCGAAAACCCTCGCCTTCCAGACGCATACGGGCATCGGCGGCGCCGGCGGCCTCTACTATTCGTGTAACTACCTCGCCGGATGGTGTGCCAAGCCGACAAATATATTCAGACATAGACGAAATAACTTATAATCTTTTCGGGCCCATGAGGCAACAGAACCAAAAGCGCATTTTCCCGAATTATAACACGCAGAAATTCGGCAATTGTTGCATCCTAAATATTTCGCTACGATTTACCAAGGTTCAAACAACCCTCTATGTCCCAGGGGCATCCATAAATTATCTTGCGAAACTTGTACGCATTCCGTAGATTTGAAAAACATAAGGGGAGTAGGATGTTCGTTGTACCTTCGCCGCGTTTGAGCATTTTTAATGAATTGCGACGTTGTTCATGGATCGCGCTGAGCATCCTGCTCGCAGTCACTATGGCTTCGGCCCAGGTTGCCCAGCCTGAGCCGACACCGCCTGATGATGACCCCGAAACACCGTTAAGGATCAAAACCGACTTGGTCACGCTGACGCTGACCGTTACCGACGCGATGGGTCGATACGTATCGGGGCTTACGAAAAATGCTTTTACGGTAAGCGATAACAATAAGGAGCAGGAGATAACCTTCTTTAGCGATAGCGACGCTCCGGTTTCGGTCGGGATTCTTTTTGACGTATCGGGTTCAATGAGTCGCGATAAGATCCAGAAGGCGCGGAAGGCGCTTGAACGCTTCATGGCCACCAGCCACCCTTCGGACGAATATTTCCTGATAGCATTCAACAGCCGGGCCCAACTTTTGATGGACCGCACAAGGGATGGCGAGGCAGTGCTTAGAAAACTGACACTGGTCCAGCCGAAAAGCAACACGGCACTTTATGATGCTGTATACCTCGGCGTTGAGCGTGTGACCCGGGGCACGCATCAGAAGCGTGCCTTGCTGGTCATCAGTGATGGCCAGGATAATGCGTCGCGATATAATTTTGGCGAGGTTCGCCGATTGATTAAAGAATCGGATGTCGTCACGTATTCGGTCGGGATCATGGATGCACGCGACTCTTCATCATCTCTTGGAATGCAAGGCCAGGCCTTTCTTGACGAGCTAAGTTCGGTGACTGGCGGAAAGTCATTTTATCCCCAGAGCGACATAGAAATGGACGAGATATTCGAGCGTATTGCACTCGAATTGAGACATCAATACTCGGTCGGTTATGTTCCAAAGGACTTCCAGCCCGACGGAAAATGGCGAAAGGTGAGAGTTAAGGTGAAACCCCCGCGAGGTTTACCGCGTCTAACAGTTCGGTCTCGTGAAGGCTACTATGCCACACCTAATACCGATTATCGCTAGACCCGTTCAACCGTAATGAAAAAAATACTATTCCTACTTTCATTTGCATTTCTGGCAGCGGCTGTTTCCGTGAGTCCGATTCACGATTTTGGTAGTGCCGCCCAAACAGCCTCGTCTACCCCTACACCTCCGACTACGCCTCCTTCGGCGTCTCCGACACCATTTGTCGAAGATGATTCGATCATCAAGATCGAAACGGAACTCGTGAACCTGAATGTCAGGGTGATCGACCGTAATAACAGGCCGATCAACAATATTCAGGAGCGCGAGTTTAAGATATACGAAGATGGCAAACTTCAGCAGATCGACTTTTTCTCGAGATCTGAAGTTCCGACCAATTATGCCCTCGTTATCGACAATTCCGGGTCACTCAGGCAGCAACTCGATAAAGTAGTCGAGGCTGGCAAAGTCTTTGTAAATACTAACCGCCCTGACGACGAGACCATGATCATCCGATTTGTCGGCCGGGACAAGATTGAGATCGAACAACCTTTCACCACCAATAAGGTCGATCTCAACGACGCCCTTGATAATCTGTATGTCGAAGGCGGCCAGACGGCTGTTATTGATGCTGTCTATCTCGCAGCGGAGAATGTCGAGGAATATCAGCGATCAAATAATTCGGTCGATAAGAAACGCCGCGCCTTGATACTTGTAACGGATGGCGAGGACCGCAACAGCTATTACAACGAAAAACAGCTTTTCGAGCTCCTACGCGAATCGGATGTGCAGATATATGTGATCGGTTTTGTCGATGACCTTAGTAAGGATGGCGGGTTCATCGGAAAAAGTCCGCAAGGCAAAGCCAAGGCCCTTTTGGAAAGGCTTGCAACAGAAACGGGCGGTAAGGCTTATTTCCCGAAAAGCGCGGCTGAATTGCCGGCTCTGGCTCGGGAGATATCGAATGAACTGCGTACTCAATACTCGATTGGCTACATCCCGTCCAACGATCGTCGGGATGGAACATATCGGACGATCAAAGTACAGGTAGATGACGGCCCGGGTAACCAAAAGCGGATCGCTATTTCAAGGGCAGGCCGTACGGCAGAAGGCGGTCCTACAAAACCCACTACTAACCCCACGCCTTCGGTCCGGAATCAATAAATAGACTGATCAGAAAATAGAAACGTAGCAAGTATCGCACCTGCTACGTTTTTTATGTCTATATCAAAGCTTTACTTTTCAGGGACGCTGCCTGATATCTTTTTCCGAGTAGTCTCGCCCGTTCTGAGTACCGGAATCCCATCGTC
This sequence comes from Pyrinomonadaceae bacterium, assembly GCA_041751355.1. Classification (GTDB taxonomy): domain Bacteria; phylum Acidobacteriota; class Blastocatellia; order Pyrinomonadales; family Pyrinomonadaceae; genus OLB17. The sequence goes on along the minus strand of JBGSXN010000065.1, from coordinate 3,240 downwards.
AACTTCACCGTGTGGACGAGGAATGACGTGAACCGCGGTGACGGTTCCGATACGGCGAGCAGCAGAAGCTCCGGCGTCGACGGCGGCTTTTACCGCTCCGACTTCGCCTCGCACGATCGCAGTGACGAGCCCCGCATCGATCTTTTCGTAACCGACCAGCTCAACATTTGCCGATTTGACCATTGCGTCGGCCGCTTCGATCATCGCTACCAAGCCGAAACATTCCACCATTCCCAGTGCCTGCATATTACCTCACATTGGCCGAGGGCCTTCTATTTCCAAAATACCGTCATCACGACTACTGCTCCCGCGATGACTGTGACTAGAACCGAGATCAGCAGTAAAATTCGATCAGGCGCGTCTTCAATGGGTTCCCAAGTGATATCACGCGGCTTTCGCGGCATGTTCCGGGCCTTTTTTCGCTCAGCCGCCGCAAGGGCGAGCTTTTTTTCTTCGTCGGTCGGCGGCTCGATCTTGATCCGCTTTGCCAGATCGTCAAGGGCAGCCTTTGCTTTGCTTTTCTTCTCATCTGCGGGTTCAAGCTCAACTTCGGGTTTCTCAACCGGATCCGGTTCGGGTTCATTGACCGGGCTGCCGCAATTGTAGCAGAACAGCGTATTTTCGCGGACATCAACCCCGCATTTCTCACAGATCACTTTCTCAACAACGTTTCGAGACATCGTCTAGATCCGGGCAAATATCTCCTTTTCTTCCCCGAGATCTCTCGCGGACGGTGTCAGGATCGTTTTCTTAGAAATATAGATCTTCTTTCCCTCATTTACAGCACGGCGAACATCATCCTCGCTTACAAAATCCACGGCGGCGATCGGCACGGGCTTCTGGACGGCGTTCTCCGGCGTAACGTTATGAATAACGGCTTTGGGTTCCGGATCAGCCCTTTTCGGTTCAGGCATTTCAGCCAGCTTTTTACTAAGGAAGCTGTCGACGATCGCCGCGATTTTATCCCGGTCCGGCTTTTTTGGAGTTTGACGTTGCGGTTCCTGCGACGACTGGGGCGCACGTGGGGACTGTGTACTGGCGACCGGTTTCGTTTCAAAGGCCACGCGCTTTATGTCCATTAAGTGGATCGGGGATATATTGTCAGACGTCACATTGCCGCCCCAGGAACCACATCCCAGCGTCATAGACGGAGCCAGATCTGTCGAGAATCCGATAGCTCCGTGAGTAGTGGGCGAATTTATGACAATGCGTGACGCCGGCATCTGTTTGCCGAAGGCGATAGCTGATGGCCTGTCCTCGGTATGCATTCCGGCCGTATGTCCCATTCCCCCAAACTGCAGTATCTCCTGACAGCGGGCAGCTCCCTGATCTATCCCATCCGCGACAAAAAATGCTAACGTCGGCGACAGCTTTTCGATCGACCACGGATGGTCGCGTCCGACTCCGGAGCAGTCAGCGAGGAGGCAGCGTGTTCCGGAAGGAATCGAGATTCCGGCGAGATTTGCGATAAAAGCCGCCGATTTACCGACGATCCCGGCATTTAGCGTTCGCTGCGGCGTGAGAAGTATCTTGCCGACAGCATCGGCCTCTTTTACATTGAGAAAATGGCCGCCCTGCAAACGAAACTGCTCTCTAACCGCAGATTCGACCGGAGCATCGACCACGACTGATTGCTCAGATGCACAAATGGTCCCGTTATCAAAACAGGTACTGGTGAGAATATCAGCAACCGCCTTTTCGATATTAGCAGTCCGCTCAATGAACACAGGTACATTGCCCGGGCCCACACCAAAGGCAGGTTTCCCGGAAGAATAAGCAGCCCGGACAAGGCCTGTACCTCCAGTCGCCAGGATCACCGCGGTCTGTCGGTGCTTCATCAACGTCTCAGTCCCCTCGATCGTCGATGTCGTCAGGCAGATTATCGCATCGGCCGGGAGCCCGGCCCTAACAGCGGCATCTCGCATCACACGGGCCGTTTCCGCAATACAGCCGGCGGCCGAAGGATGCGGGGACAGGACGATCGTATTCCTGGATTTGATCGCGATGATGATTTTGTAGATTGCCGTGGAGGTGGGATTAGTAGACGGAATGATCGCGGCCACAACGCCTCTGGGGCTGGCGATCTCGACAATGCTGCCCGCATCATTTACTACGCCAACGGTTTTAAGATCGCGAAAGTAGTTCCAAACGTCTTCGGCTGCGAACCGATTCTTTTCTCGTTTGTCCTCAGCTACGCCATATCCAGTTTCTTCATTCGCCAGCTTTCCGAGTCGTGCAGATTCAGTCAGGGCAGATTGTGACATCGCGTCACAAATTTCGTCGATCTGCGCCTGTTCCAGGCTTGCTACCGTCTCAAAGGCAAACGACGCGGCCTCTACCGCGTCGCGTGCTTCTTGTTGAGCGATAAGATCCTTGTCACCCATATGTTATGGATCACGGTAAGCCGGACCCGGGAACGATGCCATCATCCCCGAGCGAAACGGTTACGCTATCTATTCACTTTTCCCTTATTTCCAGATGAAGATTCAGTGGATGATCTGCCGCTATCGCCGGACCCGAGTTGTTTACCACCGCCCTGAAGGGCCTTTTCATCAGGACTCAGGCCAACTGCCCCGCCTTTTGGCAGAACGCGCTCGACTTCACCGTGCGGGCGAGGAATTACATGCACACTGATCAATTCGCCCACTCGACGGGCTGCCGCGGCACCTGCGTCTGTGGCCGCCTTAACAGCTCCGACGTCACCGCGCACAAATATCGTGACGTAGCCCGCCCCGATATACTCCTTACCGACCAGTTTAACGTTCGCGGCCTTAACCATCGCATCAGCGGCCTCAACGGCACCTACAAATCCTTTGGTTTCGACCATTCCCAGAGCTTCTAAACTCATTTGATATTCCTCGCTTATTGGATTGCTCTACCGATATTATAATAAGTCATCGCAATGCCCAAACGCTGCACCAAGATTGGCCTAAACAATGTTCGGATGCTGATGATTCCGAGTAAAACAAATTGACAACGCCGCCGGTGGAAAGCTATATTTCAAGTCAAAGCAGGTTCGCCTTTTGTTCTGACGCGTCGGCCGGGAAACTCACAAATGTCCTTAACCTTAGGTGAAAAATTGCGGCAAGCCCGCGAAGAGCGAGGGTTTACACTCAGCGAGGTCGCCGAGCAGACGCGTATCTCTTCTCTTTATCTCGAGCACATTGAAAAAGACGATTATAAGATTCTGCCCGGCGGGATATTCAATAAGGGTTTTGTTAAGTCCTTTGCAAAGTTCGT
>JBGSXN010000064.1:0-3199 GCA_041751355.1 Pyrinomonadaceae bacterium | reverse complement strand
ACAAAATGCTCAGTTACGAACGGCTGTTGCGGGTCAAAAGTACAAGATCAAGGGGATCGTCGTCGCTCAGGACGACACTAATACATTTGTAGTTCGCGATTCTGTGGGCGTCGATACCAGAGTCGTTGTGACACCGAACGCGAGCGTTAGAAGCAATGGCGGCTTTTTGCGAAGCGGTGATCGCTTTCCCGTCACAGCTCTGGTCAGGGGCCTGAATCTGGAAGTTGAGGGCGTGGGTGACACTTACGGGAACGTGTCTGTAAACAAGGTTCGTTTCGACAAGGACAATCTCGAAACCGCACGAGCGATCGATTCCAGGGTAGGTCCGGCCGAGGAAAGGCTGAGCGCCGCTGAGCAGAATGCCGAGCGTGTTTCTGGACAGATCGATGAACTGATGGCCATCTCCAACGCTGCTAAAGGCGGGGCGAAGGCCGCCCAGGACACCGCCGACGCTGCGGTTGCGGGCGTTAATGCCACGAACAGGCGTATTACCGATCTCGATGAGTTTGTTGTACAAACCACTGCCACGGTCAACTTCCGGGTTAACAGTGCTGTCCTTTCGCCGGAGGCAAAAGCCTCGCTTGACGAAGTGGCCGCTGCCGCAGCGACATTAAAGGGATACATGATCGAGGTAACGGGCTTTGCTTCGTCCGAGGGAAATGCCCGAGCAAACAAGCTTCTGAGTGACCGGCGTGCTCAGGCTGTCCGTTCGTACCTGATCGAAACTCACAACGTGCCGCTGCGTCGCCTGACCGATTCATATGGGTTTGGTACGATGCACGCGGTCGCGGATAATTCGACAAGGGAAGGCCGAGAGCAAAATCGGCGTGTTGAGGTCAAGCTTCTCGTCAGCCGCGGCATCAACCAGAATGTCGAAGTAACATCGCAGGCTCTCGATTCTAACGAAGAATAATCAATCTGAAAGGCATCGGTGGAGAGTGATCGAATTTACACTTTCTCCGATGCCTTTTCTCCACAGTTCTCCCCAGTAAACAATTTAAGATCTATATGCGGAACCGAAGGTTAATAAACACCTCATTTTTACTGACGGCTTTAATCGGTTTGATGATTGCTGCTCGAGGGCAAACGCCGCCGGGAAACGATGAGATCATCAAGGTTCAATCGCGTCTGATCGTCGTGCCTGTTTCGGTCACCGACGCAACAGGGCAGCCGGTTCTCGGCCTCAACGCTCAAAACTTTCGCCTTTCCGAAGAAGGTCGGCCTCAGGAGATCGATCAGGTTAGCGACGCCGAAAACACTCCGCTTGAGATAGCACTGCTTATCGACGTTTCCGGCAGCGTAAATCCGCTATTCGAATTTGAGATAAAGGCCGCTGCTCAATTCCTTGAAACTGTGATGAAAGCAGACGACAGGGCGACCATATTTCTTATCGGTGACAAGCCGATCTCACTTTTGGCCAGAGAAAATGCGGCCCTTGCTGCCGCCAGGGTGCGTACGATCGTGCCGTCAGGCAAATTCACAGCTTTTTATGACACAGTCACGACCGCCGCACGGTATCTACAAAAGAATGCACCTGTCCGAAGCCGGCGTGTGATCGTCGCCCTTACAGACGGCGAAGACAACTGGAGCGAACTGACCCGCGAGGCCGAAAAGGCAAATTATCGGGATATCGATATCAACCGTCTTACAAGCGAAAAGCGAAATCAGTTGGCCGCCCGGACCGACGCAGCCCACGTAGCCGCGCAGAACAGCATATTACGAGATCTGCAGAACGCCGATACGGTATTTTATGTGATAAATCCGGCAGGTGATTCGTACAAATTAAACACGATCAGTAGACGTGCACAGATCGGAATGGCCAGGTTTGCCAACGAAACCGGTGGAACGGCTTTCCTCCCCCGGTTCCATTCGACGAATATGAAGGACCCGCTTCAGAACGCGGGAAATGCCAAACGAAACGAAGCCACGCTCGATCAAATATTCAAGCAGCTTTCAAGCGAGCTGCGGGCGCAATATCTGATTCAATATTATTCAGAAACTGAATTCCCTCATAACCGGTTCGTGAAGCTGAAAATTGGCGTGACGAATCGCAATGACGTCAAAGTGCGATCTCGGGAAGGGTATTACGTGAAAAATCAGTGAGCTAATTAAAGCCTTAGTCAGTCGGCCTTCGTTTATATTTGTGGGTGATGGGCCGTCTGCGGCCAATACCGATAGCATTGCGCGAGATGATCAGCGACGGAGGCAGCTGCCTTCGCTTAAATTCGTTAGCCGAGTGTTCGACCTTGTTCAAGAGTTCGTATACGAGCGCCTCATCGTTTCCCGCCTCGATGATCGCCGCCGGCGAAGCCTTTTGCTCAAAATACATTTCCAGAACAGGGTCCATTACGTCATACGGGGGAAGACTATCCTGATCGAACTGGTCAGGTGCTAGTTCGGCGGACGGGCGTTTCTCTATGATCTCGTTTGGAACGACCTCGCGGCCAGCATTTTCATTTATTTGTCGGGCCACCTGCCAAACCTCGGTTTTTAGTACGTCGCCAAGCACGGCCAAACCGCCATTGGTGTCGCCATAAAGCGTGCAGTAGCCGACGGCCAGTTCACTCTTATTGCCCGTCGAGAGTAGCAGTCGTCCCTCAGCGTTTGATATGGCCATCAGTATGACTCCACGTAGCCTGGACTGCATATTCTCTGCGGCCAGGCTCTCGCCTCCCTTCTTAGGTTTTTGAAGCTTCATTTGTCGCAGCAGCACTTCAAATGCGTCCGAGATCGGCTCAATGCGGCTATGGCATCCAAGATTTCGAACCAGTTTTTCAGAGTCCTTGATACTGCCTTCGGAAGAGAACGGCGAAGGCATCATAACGCAAAGCAAGTTTTCAGGGCCTAAGGCCTCGGCGGCGAGGGCTGCCACAAGACTCGAATCTATGCCACCCGACAGTCCGAGAACCGCAGTCTTAAAGCCGTTCTTACTCGCATAGTCGCGAATCCCGAGTACAAGGGCGCGTCGGATGGACTCGATCTCATTCCCCGTGATTCCGCGGGAATCGGGCTTTCTGACGTCCAGCTCGACCGTTTCGACAAACTCCTCAAAGGCCGCTGCCTGAAGAATAATATCGCCCTCTTCATCGGCGATCAGGCTGGCCCCGTCGAAGATTATTCCATCGTTACCGCCGACAAGATTTACAAATACGATCGGCTTACGGTGAGCCTTTGCCCGATGAGCGACCATATCGCAGCG
>JBGSXN010000063.1:0-31148 GCA_041751355.1 Pyrinomonadaceae bacterium | reverse complement strand
CCCCAGAAGTTGACGCCCATCAGCCACTCGATCTCGTCGAGCGAGACTTCGCGGACTGAGCCGCCAAGGGCGACGCCTGCATTGTTTATCAAATGTGTAGCGTGGCCATGCTGCTCGATCACATCATCTGCAAATGCGGCCATCGCCTCGCGGTCAGAAACATCGACCTTGTGAACGGTCACTTTCGTCTTGTCGACGAGCAATCTCTCGGTTTCCGCGAGGCCGTCGGTGTTTACATCCGCGATCGCAATGCCGGCAACGCCTTCGGCAGCGAACCGAACGGCCAACGCCCTTCCGATGCCCGATCCGGCACCGGTAATGACAGCGATACTATCTTTTCTGATCGTCATATTTTCTTATCGGGCCGCGGACGAAACTCCATTGTACCGTCGTCGACGCGGCCGTAGCGAAGCATTCTTAAATCTTTTATATAGTTTTGGTGCAGCCGCCAGGGCATTTTGGAGCCCTGACTTGGCAACGTGTCAAGCGCCCGCTGTACGTAGCCCGATGTGAAATCTAGCACCCGTTCCCATTTTATTGTCGGGTCACTGATCTTCGGCGCACAGCTCGCGAAGCCGGTGGCGTCCATATATTTTAGAAGCCGGCAAACGTACTCGCTAGTCAGGTCGCATTTAAGAGTCCACGAGGCGTTCGTGTAGCCGAATGCCTGGGCAAGATTGGGCACGTCGTTATACATCATGCCTTTATAAGCGATCTTTTTCGACAGATCAACGGTCTCGCCATCCACGATCAATGTGAGCCCGGCCATGATCTTGAGCAAAAGCCCGGTCGCGGTGATGACGATATCGGCGTCAAGTTGTTCGCCGCTCGTCAGTCGTACACCGGTTTCGGTAAATGTTTCGATCTCGCCGGTCACGATCGACGAACTGCCTTTTTTTATCGACTCGAAGAGGTCCGAATCCGGCACGACGCAAAGGCGCTGGTCCCAGGGGTTGTAATTCGGCTTGAAGTGCTTTTCAGCGATTGCCGCGCCAACCTCGTTCGTGACGCCTTTAGCGATTAGCCGTTTCATGACAGACGGACGCCGTCGAGATAGTTCGTAAAAGAACATCTGCCGAAGCACGTTTTTCCAACGCGTCAGCGCGTAGGCGGCCTTTGCAGGAAGCACGGCACGGAACGCGTTCGCTATCTTGTCCTTCGACGGCAAAGAGACGATATAGGTTGGCGAACGCTGGAGCATCGTCACATGTTCGGCAGTTTCTGCCATCGCCGGAACGAGTGTGATTGCCGTCGCGCCGCTGCCGATGACGAGGACCTTCTTTCCAGAGTAGTCGAGATCCGACGGCCATTTCTGGGGATGAACGACTGTGCCCGTGTATTTGTCGAACCTTGGCCACTCGGGTATGTAGCCCTTGTCGTAATCGTAATAGCCGGTGCAGAGGTAGAGGAAATTGCAGGTGAAATGAACAGTGTCGGGCTTTGCGTCTTGGCGGCTGTGCGGTAAATCTTTCATGTCCAGGGCTTCGGTCTGATATCGCCCTTGCTCACGCGCGGGCTTGTGCAACTGTGCTTCGACCGTCCATTGTGAAGTTTCCGACGACCATTCCGCACGTTTTACGCGATGCCCGTAGCGGATCTCCTTGTCGAGGTCGTACTCTTCGGACGTTTGGCGGATGTAATCGAGTATCGCGGGCCCATCGGCGATGGCTTTCGGGTCGCCCCACGGCCGAAATCGGTACCCGAGCGTGTACATATCCGAATCCGACCGAACGCCCGGATAACGAAACAGGTCCCACGTCCCACCCAACTTCTCGCGGCCCTCTAGGATTGCAAATGTCTTCTCAGGACACTTCATCCGAAGATGAGCCCCGGCTCCTATGCCGGAAAGGCCTGCCCCAACAATAAGCACATCAAAATGCTCCATGGCCGTTAGAATAACAGAGTTGCTACTACATTAAGGCGCTCAGAATGGATGCGAAAGATCGCGGCGATTGTTCGTAATTGTTTCTAGCATTCGGATCGCTTTTTGCTGAACCCAATGCTTTTCACAAGTCGACAGATCTTGCAACTTTGCGAGAAACATCGGATCCGCGTGAACTATCATGAGCCGGCACCAATCTCGAAATTCGCGGCGATAACGTGTCGTGCTGACCAACTCAAGAGCAGCAGTTTTTACACGTTCTTGCTGGTGCTTATTCAATGAGAGTGACTTTAACTTGCTGAGATACCACTCCTTTTCATAGCCGCATCGGAATGCGGGGATATCAATCTCAAGGAAATCTATGACGCTGTCTATTGAACCCCTCGCGTCATTAAGAAATGAATTGCGTAAAGGGCTTAATTTTGCAACGAAAAGGTGATGTAGTGCCTCATTAAATCGATCTCTCGCGACAACGATCTCAACACGTTCCTTCCCAGTTTCCACCCAACGCTGTCCCTTAGCGATTTCCTTGTGAAATGCGAGGTGAGTGTCGTAAACCTCCTGCAATAATTGTCGCAACCGCTGGTCAGGCATTCATTGACTCTACCATCCTAAGATATAAGCGAACATCAGCGGGGCAACGATCGAGGCGTCGGATTCGATAATGTATTTTGGCGTCGAGGCCTCGAGTTTACCCCAGGTTATTTTTTCGTTGGGGACTGCGCCCGAGTAGGAGCCGTAAGACGTGGTCGAATCTGAAATCTGGCAGAAGTAGCCCCAGACCGGGACGTTCTCACGCTGGAGGTCCTGGTGGAGCATTGGAACAACACAGATCGGGAAGTCACCAGCGATGCCGCCGCCGATCTGGAAAAAGCCTATCGTCGAATCATCAGTCGCATTGGTCGTGTACCATTCGGCGAGCATCGTCATATACTCGATCCCGGTGCGGACAGTGTGGACGTTTTCGACATCGCCGCTGATAACGTGCCCGGCGAACATATTGCCCATCGTCGAATCTTCCCAGCCCGGCACGACCATCGGCAGGTTCTTTTCCATCGCGGCGTACATCCAGCTGTCTTTCACATCGATCTGATAATGTTCCTCGAGCGAGCCATTGCTAAGCACCTGATACATAAACTCATGCGGGAAGTAGCGCTCACCCTCGGCCTCGGCGCGGGTCCAGACCTCGACCATGGCCTTTTCGAGCCGCCGCATCGCTTCGTGCTCGGGAATGCAGGTATCGGTGACGCGGTTCATATGACGGTCGAGCAGTTTCTGTTCGTCCTCGGCCGTCAGATCGCGATAATTCGGCACCCGTTCGTAAAAATCGTGGGCGACCAGGTTAAAAAGGTCTTCCTCAAGATTGGCACCGGTGCACGATATGATCTGCACCTTGTCCTGCCTGATCATCTCGGCCAGGCTCAGCCCTAGCTCGGCCGTCGACATCGCCCCTGCAAGCGTGATCATCATCTTGCCGCCCAATTCGACGTGCTTCTTATACCCTTCGGCAGCATCGATTAATGCCGCCGCATTAAAATGACGATAGTGATGTTTGATGAATTCCGTGATCTGTCCGTTCATTAGATTTATATTATAGGGTCGACTGCTCGGATATACGAAGAGTGACAGAAATGGAGTAGCCATTATAAGCTAAGGGGAACTACCGGAATTTGTGTGGGAGTGGATATGAAATGTGCTGTTTGCGGAAGTGAGGCTCTTACCCAGGATCAAACCTATTCTTCGTTTGAAACGCACGTCCGGGTCAAGGGTGCCGGTGGCGGTTGGCTCAGCAAGGACTTGACGCTCAAGCCCGAGTGGGCTCGTATCTGTCTGGACTGCGGCCACGTGATGCTATTTCTGGGAGCCTCAGATGTGAGGCGACTGAAAGATAGTTAATCCATGGGCACAAGATAGGCGAGATTGCTTGAACCGGGCGGGCAGAGGACATTTGCAAGCTTTGACAAACACGGTTATCGTGTGCGTATCAAGCCTCCACGATAATTTATCGTCAATGCTTGACTCGTGAGATATCCTTTTTTCGGGGGTTATTTGAATATGAAAACCATTAGTATCGCGAATCCCACACTTTTGTTCGCAACTACTTTCCCAGCATTTCTATTGGTGACTTTTTTAGCGACATCGGCCGGAGCCCAGGTCGCTCATGATCACCAAAGCGGCGGCCGAATAGAACTTGGACGTGTAAATTTCGCGGTTTCCTGCCCTGGCCCCGCCCAAACACAGTTCAGTCGAGGCATTGCGTGGATGCATTCCTTCGAGTATGAAGAGGCTGAGAAGGTATTCTCGCAGATCACGGCCGCCGACCCGAAGTGCTCAATGGGTTATTGGGGTATTGCGATGAGCAGATATCACCCGCTGTGGGCTCCTCCGAGCGAGGCCGACCTGCGAGCGGGTCGGGAAGCCATAGGAAAAGCTGGTTTGGCCGGGGCCCCAACACAGCGTGAGCGCGATTACATCGACGCAGCCAAAACTTTTTTTTCAGACCCTGAAAAGGTCGACCACCGCGATCGCTCTAACGCGTTCAGTGACGCTATGGGCCGACTTTATCAACGGTATCCCACGGACAACGAGGCCGCCGTTTTCTATGCCCTGACGCTTGTTGCTAAAGGAATGGCTACGAGTGACAAGAGCTTTCTAAATGAAAAGAAGGCTGCCGATATCTTGAACCGCGTCCTTGTGGCCGAGCCCGAGCATCCCGGCGTTACGCACTACCTGATCCACGGTTATGATTTCCCTGAGCTTGCGCACCTTGCACTCTCGGCAGCCAGGCGTTACGCCAAGCTCGCCCCCGCGTCGGCTCATGCTCAGCATATGCCCTCGCACATTTTTACGAGATTGGGCCTGTGGCAGGAGGCGATAGCGTCGAACCTCAATGCCAAAGCGTCGGCCGAGGCTTACGCGGCCAGGCATAAATTGCCCGAGGCGTGGGATGAAAAGCTACACGCGATGGACTATTTAGTCTATGCCTATCTGCAGGGCGGGCAAGATAAAAAGGCCAAGGCAGTGTTGGATGAGATGGCGGCGATCAAGCGAGTGGATCCGCCAAATTTTAAGGTCGCGTATTCTGTTACCGCGATCCCGGCGCGGTACGCTCTCGAACGCAGGCAGTGGAAGGATGCGGCCAAGTTGCCACCGCCACGCGATCTGGAGGGATTATCTTGGGAGAGATTCAAGTGGGCATCGGCACATATTCATTTCGCGCGGGCGATAGGGGCGGCACGCATCGGCGATACTGCTTCAGTACGGCAGGAAGTTGAGAAATTATCGAACATTCGTCAGGAACTTCTCGATGTAAAAGGCGATTACGATTGGGGAAAACAGGTCGAGATCCAGCGTCAGGCTGCCGCCGCATGGTTAGCCTATTCCGAAGGGAAACATGAAGAATCGGTCAGGCTGATGCGCCTGGTGGCGGAGCTAGACGACGCCACTGAGAAGCACCCTGTTACGCCCGGGTCTGTGCTCCCGGCACGCGAGCAATTGGGAGAGTTGCTGCTTGAACTAAAACAGCCCGCAGCAGCCTTGATCGAGTTCGAAACAGGTCTTCGCAGAACACCTAACCGTTTCAACGCGATCTACGGTGCGGCCCGGACGGCGCGGTTGATGGGAGATCGAAAGAAAGCCTCGGGTCATTATCGCGATCTCGTTAACCTCAGCCGCGTTGCAGATAGTCCCAGGCCGGAGATTCAGGAAGCAAAGACTTTTACGAGATAGAAATAACTTTGCGAATGCGCCCCTCGATAATAATCATCGTCGCTTTGGTACTGGTCAGCCTGTTGGTGAGCTGCGATTCGGTACCGGATCTCGTCCGTCCAGATGCCGGATCATCGATCTCGATGGCATTCGAGCAGCGAACGAGTGACGTTCAAGTTGAAGGCGAGGGCGTCGTCACACGAATTTTGCTCGACGACGAGAAGGGCTCGCGTCATCAGAGGTTTATCGTTCGTCTGCCCGAGGGCCAGACCGTGCTTATCCAACACAATATCGACCTCGCACCGCGAGTTCCCGACCTGAAAGTCGGTGATACCGTGAACTTCTTCGGCGAGTATATCTGGAACGAAGAAGGGGGGCTGATCCACTGGACGCACCACGATCCGGCCCGACGTCATGTCGGCGGCTGGGTAAAACATAACGGGCGAACATACCACTGATCCGTTTAAATAAGTGCTGCCTAATTTCAAGTCGTCTTCTGCCGGATCTTACCGTTAGTCCCTTAAAACGCCTCACTAAAACTCACCTCACCTGCAACAGCAACCTGGTATGCTGACACCCTTCGTTCGAAGAAGTTGGCGAGTTCTTGTACGTCCTGGAGGTCCATGAATGAGAACGGGTTTTTGGCACCGTAGACGCGCTGGAGGCCGAGCATGACGAGACGCTGGTCGGCGATGAATTCGAGATACTGACGCATGTCGGCGACCGACAGGCCTGAGATGCCGCCCGAGAGGATGTCCTCGGCGAACTGCATTTCGCATGTGACGGCCTCGTCGATCATTTCGACGATCTGGCGGTTGAGCTGTTCGTCGAAAAGTTCGGGCTCCTCGTCGCGCACCTTTTTTACGACCTCGAGGGCAAAGGCCATGTGAGCTGATTCGTCGCGGAATACCCAGTTTGTCCCTGCAGCCAGGCCGTGGAGCAGGCCCTTTGAACGCAGAAAATAAACGTACGCAAATGCCGCGAAAAAGAACAGCCCCTCGATGCAGGCCGCGAAACAGATGAGATTTAGCAAGAACTGCTTTCGCTCATCACGAGTCGTCAATGCCTCCAGGTTATTGATTGAATCGATCCATTTGAAGCAAAATTCGGCTTTTTTCTTGATCGAAGGAATGTTCTCGACCGCAGCAAACGCCTGTTCCCGTTCATGGTGGTTCGGAATATAGGTGTCAAGCAGGGTCAGGTAAAACTGCACGTGCACCGCCTCTTCGTAAAGCTGACGCGAGAGATACATGCGGGCCTCGGGCGAATTGATGTGCTTGTAGAGATTCAGTACCAGGTTGTTCGATACGATCGAATCGCCCGTAGCGAAAAACGCGACAAGCCGATTGATCATATGACGCTCGGACGGCGTCATTTTGTTCTTAAGGTCCATCACATCCGTCGAAAAATCGACTTCCTCCACCGTCCAGGTGTTCTTGATCGCGTTCTTGTACATCTCATAGAACCGCGGATATTTCATCGGGCGAAGCGTAAGATCGAATCCGGCATTTAGCAACATAATTTTTAAAAGAATAGCTACCAGCTAATAGCTCTTAGCTAATAGCTATTTTTCAGATCTACTGACAGGCCTCACAGGCTTCCGGGTTTTCAAGCGAGCACACAAGCGCCTCCTGATCGGTGTATGTCACCTTAGGTTCTGAGACCGTTTGCGTTTCGGCGGCCGTGACCTGTGCGATGCGGGTGGCCGGCCGCGAACGCAGATAGTAGGTTGTCTTCAGGCCTTTCTGCCACGCGTACATATACATCGACGAGAGCTTGCCGATATTTGGGCTTTCCATGAAAAGATTGAGCGACTGGCTTTGGTCGATGAAGGCTCCGCGGTCGGCGGCCATGTCGATCAGGGAACGCATCGGGATCTCCCATGCGGTGCGGTAGATCGCTTTTAGCTCATCGTTAAATTCGGCGATCTCCTGGACCGAGCCTTCGCTCAATTTGATCTTGTTGCGGATCTCGTCGTTCCACAGATTCAGGGCCTTTAGCTCTTTGACCAGGTATTTGTTTATCTGGACAAAATCGCCCGAGAGCGTCTCGCGTTTGAAAAGGTTAGACACCTGGGGCTCGATGCACTCGCAGCATCCGGCGATCGAGGCGATCGTTGCAGTCGGTGCTATCGCGATCATCAGGCTGTTTCTCAGGCCTGTCGAGCGGATCTTTTCACGCAAGGCATTCCAGCGGTCCATGTCATCCGGAGTAAATCCCCACAGATCGAACTGCAGATCGCCGTGGGCTGCACGAGTCTCAAGAAAAGCGGGGTGCGGGCCACGTTCGACGGCAAGATCGCTGGAGGCGTCTAGTGCCGCGAAATAGATCTCTTCCTGTATCTTGGCCGAGATCTTGCGAGCCTCATCCGAATCGAATGGCAGACGCAGCTGGAAGAAAACGTCCTGCAAACCCATCACGCCGAGGCCGATGTTACGCCAGCGGTTGTTGCTATCCGTCGTGCTCTGAATGGCGTAATAATTCAGGTCAATGACCTTGTCGAGCTGGCGGACAGCGAGTCGGACATTGCGGCGAAGCTTGTCGTAGTCGAACTCGAACGGAGCGCGGACACTCTTGTCCGCATCGGCGGTTCCTCCGGATCCGTATTCGTGGTCGGCACCCATGCGGACAGGAGTGTCCGCGTTCCGTTTCACATATCTGGCCGCATTTATCGATCCGAGGTTGCAAACTGCCGTTTCACTTTCGCTTGTTACCTCGATGATCTCGGTGCATAGGTTTGAAAGGTGCACGACGTTCTCGGGTCGAGCGGTCTGGTTCGATTTACGGTTCGACGCGTCTTTGAAAGTCATCCAGCCGTTACCGGTCTGTGCCATGGTGCGCATCATCTTGGCGTAGAGATCGCGGGCCTGTATCTGACGGACGAAAAGACCTTCTTCTTCTGCCCTGATGTATGCGGCCTCGAATTCTTCGCCGTAGAGGTCAGGAAAATGCGGCACGACTTTCGGGTCGAAGAGCGACCATTGGCCGTCGGCCTGGACGCGCTTCATGAAAAGGTCGGGGATCCAGTTGGCTATGTTCAGGTTGTGCGTGCGGCGGGCCTCGTCACCTGTGTTATCGCGAAGCTCGAGAAAATCGTCGATGTCAGCGTGCCACGTTTCGAGATAAACGCAACAGGCACCTTTGCGTTTACCGCCCTGGTTCACCGCCGAAACGCTGGAATCAAGTGTCTTTAGCCATGGCACGATGCCGTTCGAATGGCCGTTAGTGCCACGGATCAATGATCCTTGCGACCGAACACGGTGATAGGCTATGCCGATGCCGCCCGAGAATTTCGAGAGCATTGCTACGTCAGAGTATTTCTTGTAGATGCTGTCCAGGCTGTCCTGAGGCGAATCGAGGAGAAAACACGACGAAAGCTGTTCGTGACGCGTGCCGGAATTAAAAAGGGTCGGGGTCGACGGAATGTACTCGAGTGATGAAAACAGGTTGTAGAGATCAATTGCCTCGTGCGGGCTTTCGGACAAGCCGCAAGCGACACGCATCCAGAAAAACTGCGGCGATTCGATCACGTCGCGGGTTTCCGGGTTCTTCAGTAAATAACGATCATATAATGTGCGCAGTCCGAAAAACTCGAAAAGGTCGTTGCGTGTCTGGTCGATAGCGTCATTTAGCTTTCGGCTGTTTTCCGTAACAAAATTCGCGACACGCTCGCCGATGAGGCCTTCTTTTACGCCGAATGCGATCGACTGTGAAAACGAGTGTATCTCCTGATTACGGACTTCTTTCTCGATATATTGATTGAGGAGCCGGGCACCCAGCCGCGAATATTCCGGCTCCTCAAATATTAGGCTGGCGGCTGTCTGGATCGAGAGCTTGTCCAGTTCCCTGGTCGTTGCTCCGTCATACAGCCCACTGATGGTTTTGGTGGCTATTCTCAAGCTGTCGACCGATGGCAGGTTATAGCAGCATCGAGTAATGGCCCGGACGATCTTATTAATATCGACGGGCTCGAGGGAACCATTACGTTTACGCACCTGCATTGAGGTCTGAGCTTTGTCTTCAGTTTGGCGTGTCGCGGCGGTGGAGGTTGTTGTGTAGGAAGCGTCCATAAAGCTCTGTCGATTCTCCTTTAAGCGGTCAGTTTCGGGGCCTATCAATATGTCAGCGAGCAACTTAGAGAGAAAGTTCCACATCCACGCACCGTATCCGGAGGGCGTGGCCCGTTTTCTGCACCGCAGTTTTTAATTATTTACTGGCGGGTCTCAAGGCCGGACACGCCGGCCATTTGCTTAGTGGATATAGACTATATTGTAGTCAAAATACTTTGTCAACACAAAATGTAGTGGTTTTTAAACTTTCCGCTAAGTTGTGTTTTTTCAACAATAAGCGCGCGCTGCGTAACGTAGCGCATTAATCTGGAAAACTTGTGGATAAGCTGTCAATAAGCCTGAGGATATCTTGACCGAATTGTCCAACCGGGATTTTTACTCGACCACAAGCTGGTCATAGGCAAACTCGACATTATCCGGCAAAAGACGTGAATCGCGTTCGTGAAGGATGTCGTGGTTCAGGTGCGTTAGATATGCACGCCTGGGTTTGAGGTCTTCGATAACAGCCAGGGCTTCTTCGAGACAAAGATGCGTCGTGTGAGGTTTGATCCGGACACAGTCGAGTACTAGAACGTCCAGATCACGCAGCCTCTCCATAGATTCGGGTGGGATGATCTTAAGATCGGTCGCGTATGCAAAATCGTTAAAACGATAGGCGATCACCGGCAGCTTACCGTGGACGACCTCGACAGGCGTGATATTTAGATCTTTACCTATAGAAAATGTCGCATTGGGCATAACAGTATGCGGGATCAATTGCGGCAGGCCGCCGCCGACATGGGTCGGGTTAAAAATGTACTGAAAAATACGGCGAAGGTCCTTCCACGCGATGTCGTTAGCGTAAACCCCCATCGCCCCGTGTCTGAAATTCAGCGGCCTTATATCGTCCAGACCAAACACGTGGTCGACGTGGCAATGCGTGATAAGCACTGCGTCAAGATGCCGAATATTGGCCCTCAACGCCTGTTGACGAAAGTCTATCGATGTATCAACGAGGACCCGAGTATTCGCGTGTTCTATCAGAATAGAAACGCGGAGACGCTTGTCACGCGGATCGTCGGACAGGCACGTCTCACAATCACAGGCGATAGAGGGAACGCCGGTTGAAGTGCCTGTGCCGAGAAAGGTCAACCTCATAGTCTACAGAGTCCGCAGAGTTGACAGAGTCGCTCAGTTTTCACCTTTTTTGATTCCTGAGATACTGCGAAAGTGAGAGAGTCATCTTCGAGATTTCCGTTAGTAGATCGTATAGCTCTCTAAAATCATTGTCACGTACATAACCAAGATCCAAGGCGACGTACAAATGGGATTGAAGTTCAACGGCAGAGCCACGTGCCTGATTTAGAAAATTCGCAAACTCCACTTCGGTGCGCCGGCCATGGCCCTCCGCAATATTGGCCATAACCGAAACAGCGGCCCGTCGCATCTGGTCGCGAAGGCCGAAGTCTCGACTCAGTTGCCCAACTTTCGAAACGCAATATATCTTGTGGGTCACAAGTCGAGCTTTCTGCCAGGCTTGTATTTCTTCGAAACTTGCGAAAGTGGGCACTTATTATTCGATTCGTGTCGGCGGCCAAGAACCGACTCAGTAAACTCTGTCAACTTCAAACTGTCTAAACTACTTCTTCCCGAGAATATCAGCGCCGGAGAATTTCTGTGCGGCCTGGGCTTTTAGTTTTTCTTCGGTCGCCTTAACGAGCTGGACGTACTGCATTCGCAGATCTCCAAGAAGGCTTTCGAGCAGCCGGCTTTCCTGCGGATGAAGATTTCCCTTCGTCTTTTCCCTGACCATCCCCAGAACATCCAACCAGTATTTGCCTGTTTCGAGATCGAGGCTTCGCTGGCCGGTTGCCGGGTGCGGGATAGCCCCGAGAGCAGCGGCCGCGTTTGTGGCAAGAGTCGAGAGGAAGTTTACAAAGCTGGCCGGATCGTTTGCGCCAGGTATTTTTGATTCATCGAGATCTTCATCGCTATCGATCTCAGCGGAGTCGGCAGCGTCAACTGAGTCTTCTTCCATCGGCTGATCCGCCGCGGGTGCGGGCTCGAGAGTCTCAGTCGCGGGCTCTGACGGCTTGGCGGCTTCGAGCACAACGCCGTCTCTTACCGAGCCGTCGGCATTGAATTTTCGCTTGTCCTCAAACTTAAAAGTTACTTCTTCCTGGTTATCGTCGTTGCCGATCATATGTTTCAAATCCTGTTTCGATAGTAGCATTTTGGCAAAAAAGAATTCAAAATTTAGCCAATGTCGAAAGCCTTTGATGAACTCGTAGCCGTAATGAACCGCCTTCGCGCCCCGGGCGGGTGCCCCTGGGACCGCGAGCAGACCTATGCCTCGCTTTCACAATATCTTCTTGAGGAGGCGTATGAAACGTTCGATGCGATCCAGGAGGCAGACGCGACCGGCGATACCGCCAATCTACGCGAAGAGTTGGGTGATCTGCTGCTGCAGGTGGTATTTCACGCGACGATCGGCGCGGAGCGGGGTGATTTTACGGTCGATGAGGTCGCGGACGGTGTGACAAAGAAACTTGTGCTTCGGCACCCGCACGTTTTCGGCGACGCCAATCTCGAGCGGGCACAGGATGTGCTAGATAATTGGGACCAGCTAAAGGCCGACGAACGCAAGGCGTCGGGTAAGACCGAAAGGGAAACAGGATCGATACTGGATGATGTCCCGATTCATTTTCCGGCCTTACTCGAGGGTTTAAAGCTTACCAAAAAAGCCGCAAAGGTCGGGTTTGACTGGGAGAACGCGGGCCAGATCTTTGCCAAGCTCGACGAGGAAGTGGTGGAATTGAAAGAGGCGATCGAGAAGGGCGAAGTCAAAAATGCAGCAGAAGAGATCGGCGATCTCCTGTTTGTCGTGATGAATCTTGCACGGCATCTGGATGTCGAACCCGAGACTGCGCTCAAGGTTACTAATCGGAAGTTTCGTAAGCGGTTTAGATATATCGAGAACGACCTCAAATCCGACGGGACGCCTCTTGCCGAGGCTGGGCTCAAACGAATGGACGACCTTTGGAACAAGGCAAAGACGGCCGAACGCGGCTGAGTCAGTACAATATAATTCGCAAACAAGTGAGTGAGCTTCGGCCGCTCTTTTTTTTGGCCTCTAAGTAATTCCGCATACCAACAATCGGCGCCGCAGGCGATAGCCTGTTTATCCAGGCGTAAAAGGAATCAAACTTTATATGCCGTCTTAATTTGCAAATTTTATTGAGGACGTAGGTCGACCGAATCGGCCAAAAGGGAGAAGTTATGGCAAACCAAACAAATGAAACGGAAGGACGGTCAACCCAGTCGCGAGATTCGCAGACAAAAAAAGCGAACGGTCTGAACAAGGGGCAGAAAAACGACTCGACGCTGATGAGTCAGGCAAAAAATGCTGCCGGTGACGTGTATGAGACGGTTGCCGACAAGGCCGCATCGACTATCGACGAGCAAAAATCCGGTTTGACCGGAAAACTCAGCGGTGTCGCCGAAACAGTAAGACGTGTTAGCGGAACGCTTCACGATGGAGAGGCAGAAAACCCCGTATCCGAGTATGCCGCGAAGTATACCGACACGGCGGCCGAAAAGCTGGAATCGGTGGCTCAGTACTTCAACAGCTCTGACCTTAAAGATATATCTCGGGATCTTGAGTCATATGCACGACGAAATCCGGCGATCTTCTTAGGCAGTGCGTTTGCGCTTGGCATCATGGCGGCACGCTTTCTTAAGAGTTCGCCGCCCGCGGATGCGACTGCCGCCGCCGCATCGCGTTCGACACCGAATAGGCCGGTGCCGAGGCCTAATAAGATCTCGGACAGCGATCGTCAGGCAAACGCGGCTGGATCGTCATCTTCGACGTTTTGATTCGGCAGAGCTATTGCGAGGTGATTTATGGCACAGCAACAGATGGTAAAAGACGAACGAAGCCTGGGTGATCTGTTCACGGAATTGGCCACTGAAACGGGGACTCTGGTTCGGCAGGAAGTTTCTCTGGCCCAGACTGAGATCACGCAAAAGGCGGCGAGAGTCGGAAAGAATGTGGGTTACCTTGCGGTCGGCGGCGCGGTGGCTTTTACGGCGATGCTGGCGGTTACGGCGGCGGTCATATTACTGCTCGCACTGTGGATACCGGCGTGGCTTTCGGCTCTTGTTGTGGGGTTAGCGATCGGCGTGGCCGCATATTTTATGATCTCGTCGGCCATCAATAGCTTGAGCAAAACCGATGCGGTACCGCGTGAGACGATCGAGACGATCAAGGAGGATGCTAGATGGATCAAGAACGAACTGACTTAGAGGCGGCCAGCGACAAGACATCGGGCGAAATGCCAGAAGAAACAGAGAAGATAAAGGCGCAGATCGAGGAGACTCGAGCCGAAATGGGCGAGACCATTGATGCGATCCAGGATCGTCTCAGTTTTTCAAACTTGTCCGAGCAGGTCTCGGAACATGTCAACCACGCAGTCGAAACGGCTAAGGGAGCTGTGTACGACGCTACTATTGGAAAGGCGGTAACTACTATGAAAAATATTGGAAATGAACTATCGGCGACAAACATAGGCAAGACGGTGAAGAACAATCCGCTGCCGTTCATATTGATCGGGGCTGGAGCGGGGCTCCTCGCTTATCAGGCATATAATGGCAAATCCGGTAACGGGTACCGATCCCGCGGCTTAGCGGACCGCACCCAACGCCAGTTGGGCGAGGGTGTCGGTACGGCCACCTCGGCGGTCGGTTCGGTTACTGATACGGTCGGCGAGACTCTGGGCGGGGTTAAGGACAGTGTGGCGTCAGCAGCCGGAACGGCTTATGACAAAGTGACGGGTGCCGTCGACCAGACATACCGCAAGGCCGGCGAACTCGGAAGCACCGCTCGTGAGCAGTATGACCATTATCTCGAGGAAAATCCGCTGGCGGTCGGCGCGGTTGCCCTTGCACTAGGTGCGGCGGTCGGGTTGGCTATACCCGCCACGCGATACGAGGGAAAGCTGATGGGGCAGGCCAAAAGAGACCTTTTGAATAAGGCCCAGGACACGGCATCGAGCCTGCTGCATGAAACGAGAGAGTCGGTTGGTGAAGCCGGCCGGTCGTTCGCAGAAAAGGCGAAGGCCAATATTGAACACTGATCATCCCGAGAAAATGGGGCCCCGCATGAAAAAAGCGGGGCCTCATTCTGCAAACATATCGGCAAGGCATTTGAGTATCTGACCTTGCTCGGCCCGTTCGACAGTACCAATCTTTTTTACAAGCCGATCTTTATCAACGGTCCGGATCTGATCGAGCACCACGGCCCGCTCGCTATTTAAGAAATTTACCGGTATGCGAGTAGGATACTGTTCGCTTTCAGCCGAAGAGATCGGAGCTATTATCACATTGTGAATGTGCCGGTTCATCTCATCGGGAGATACAACGACACATGGCCGGGTGTTTTTCGCATCGCCTGAGGTTTCCCGATCGAGGTTTACCAGAAAAATTTCAAACCGCGCTACCATTGCCACTCCTTTTTCTCAAAGCGGGTCGCAGCTTCGCCGGCGATGTTCTCATCGTCCTCATTCTCCGACATCTGCTTGAAAGCGTCATCCCACCCGGAACGAGGCTTATCGATGTTGCGAATCAGTATTCCCTCCGGGTGAAGTTCGATATCCACAACGCCGCTGATGCGGCTGTCCTCAAGCAGCATTTTGGGTATCCTGATACCCTGGGAGTTTCCGATTTGAATGATCTGCGATTTCATAATTACATCGTAATTACGACTGAAGTTTTCGTCAACCGATCCTGGTCAACCCACTCATATATGGATAAAGAGCCTCGGGAATTTCAATCGAGCCATCTGCCTGCTGATAATTTTCAAGTATAGCGATCCACGTACGGCCGACAGCGAGACCGCTGCCGTTAAGCGTATGCACAAATTCCGGTTTCGCTCCGCCGGCCCGGCGAAAACGGGTGTTCATTCTACGTGCCTGAAAGTCACCGCAGTTCGAACAGCTCGAAATCTCGCGATACGTTTTCTGGCTCGGCAGCCAGACCTCGATATCGTAAGTCTTTTGTGCGCCAAAGCCCATGTCCCCCGTCGATAAGATCACGGTACGGTAGGGAAGACCCAGCATTTGAAGTATTTTTTCCGCATCGGATGTCAATTTTTCGTGTTCCTCGGCTGAATTTTCAGGAAGGCAGAGTTTAACCAGTTCAACTTTTTCGAATTGGTGCTGCCTAATCAGTCCGCGGGTATCGCGACCGTAGCTTCCGGCCTCGCTGCGAAAGCAGGGCGTATAGGCAGTGAAATATTTTGGCAGGTCCGCGGCGTCGAGTATCTCGTCAGAATGGTAATTGGTCACCGGTACTTCGGCGGTCGGTATTAGCGCAAACTCGCGATCGTCACGTATGTGAAAGAGATCGTCTTCGAATTTCGGCAACTGATTCGTTCCAAAAAGCGCCGTGCGATTTACGAGAAAAGGCGGCAGGGTCTCGGTATACCCGTGCTCGGTCGTATGGGTTTCGAGCATCAAGTTTACGAGAGCGCGTTCGAGCCGGGCACCGGCACCATTAAGGATAGCGAACCGGGAACCGGCGATCTTCGTGGCCCTTTCTAGGTCGAGTATGCCAAGCGATTCGCCAAGATCGACGTGGTCTCTTGGCTCGAAATCGAATTCCCGGGGCGTTCCCCACCTTCGGACCTCGACATTCGCTGCCTCATCCGGGCCGACAGGTACGTCAGCGGCAGGTATATTGGGCAGGTTGATCAAAATCTCGCGGATGGCGGCGTCGGCCGCGTCCCGTTGGGTTTCGAGCTCGCTCTGCTTTTCTTTCAGGCCGGCGACTTGAGATTTTCGTGTCTCGGCCTCGGCATGTTGCCCGCTTTGCATCAGGGAGCCGATCTCTTTGCTCGCTGCATTTCGAGTTTGATTTACTTTGTCGGCTTCACCGATGATCCGCCGGCGATCAGCATCGAGATCCGCAAATTTATCGAGAAGTTCGGTCGGGGCGTTACGACTGCGTAATGCCTCACGAACGGTTTCTAGATTATCTCTGACAAAATTCAGGTCCAGCATTTCCTTTAATATACTTTCACAACACTCTGGCGTCTCGCATTGTGGTTACAATGTTATCACCTGATACCAAAACTAACCGACAGGGCCGTAAAGTTTGTTAATAGAGAGCTTTTCTCCTAAAATCAACATTCGACCGGACCTAAGATTAAACGAATTTAGCAAAGTTGGTATGACAAATAAAATTCGCAAGGCGATTTTCCCCGCTGCCGGGCTTGGAACGAGATTTCTTCCCGCAACTAAGTCCTCGCCGAAAGAGATGTTGCCGCTTGTCGACAAGCCGTTGATCCAGTACGTGGTCGAAGAAGCAGTCGCGAGCGGCGTCGAATCGGTGCTGATCGTTACCGGACGCGATAAAAGCTCGATGGAAGATCATTTCGATATTTCATTCGAACTCGAACACTTGCTCAACCAACGCGGCAAGGAAAATGCGGCAAACGAGATCAGGGCGATCTCAGACCTGGCCCGGATCAGCTATACGAGACAAAAAGAAGCGCTCGGTCTCGGACATGCCATATATCAGGGCAAAGATTTTGCAGGGGATGATCCTGTTGCAGCGTTATTGGCCGACGACATCGTCATCAGCGAAAAACCGGCGCTTCAGCAGATGGTCGAGGTTTTCGAAAAATACGACGCGCCGGTGATCGCAACGATGCAGGTTGAAGGCGAGGCGATCTCGCGGTTTGGCGTTATCGATGCTGACGAGGTCGAGCCGAACGTTTACCGGGTCCGCGACATGGTCGAGAAACCCCCTTTTGCCGATGCACCATCGGATCTGGCCATCATCGGACGGTATATTTTTACGCCGGATATTTTCGGTGCCATCGAAAGAACGGAGCCCGGGGCCGGAGGCGAAATACAGATAACGGACGCGATGCGGATACTGCTGAAGGAAAGGCCGCTGTATGCCGTCAAACTCGACGGTAGGCGCCATGATGCGGGCGACAAACTGGGCTTCCTGATCGCAACCGTTGAGCTTGCTCTTCAGCGTGACGACCTCGCCAATGATTTTCGTGAGTACCTGAAATCACTCGACCTGGGCGGCTAGATCGACCTTCGTTCTCCCTCGGATCGCAAGAGCGATCTGTAAAAGAATTAGTATCACAACGCTGAAGCCGAGGACGAACATCCCCGATCGAAGGTCTCCGGTCATGTCGGAAAGATAACCGATCAACCATGTGACCGCGGCGGCACCAAGCGTTCCGGCGGCAAACAAGGGCGTTGCGCGGCGATTTGCCCGCGGACCGAAGGTCTTTGAAAAACGCGATACGTTTGTCGGGAATATCCACGACGTGCCAAAACCCGCAACAGCCGCACCCGTGCCCAGGGAGACGACCGTGCCCGCCATCAACGTCAGCGTAATTCCGCCGAGCATGATGGCTAGGCCGAGAAACAACATCTGGTTCTCGTTGAAATAGCGAAAAAGGAACGGTGCGACCCCGCGGCCCAAGACAAAAAAGAGAAAATACAGAAGCGTAGGCGAGAGCCAGTGAATAACGGGCTCGCCCTCAACTCGCCCAGTATAGGTCGTCAGCCATCCGCCCATCCCGCTTTCGAAACCGACGTGGATGAAGTTGAAGAACGCGATGGCCCAGGCAATAGGCATCCGCCAGATCGGGACGTCGTTTTCCGTATCGCCGGTTTCAGAATTCGCACCGCGGTCGGCCGTATTTCTTACTGATAGCTTAAGCGATAGAGCTGCAAGCAACAGTGGAACAGCGAGGATATAGGTTGTCGGCCCTATGTCGTCGACATGGGCGAATAGGTCGACAAACGGTTTACAGATGATCGCCCCGATACCCCAGCAAAGATTCAGTACGCTCAGTGCCGGTCCCGTCCTAAGCGGATTTACCTCGATGATCATCATATTGATCGCCGGCAGTGTCAGGCCTATCCCCATCCCGTTAATGAAAAAACCGGTCAGACAGACCTCGAATGAATCGACATTAAGCAGAAGCAAGCCGACGGCCATTGCGACAGCTCCGAACATGGTTGCGGCCATGTAATTATTGCGGCGCGCGAGGCGGCTGGTGATAAAGGTTCCGAACAGCGATCCCGCAAACTGCGATGGAAAGAAATAGCCGACCTGGAGATCGGTGAGGGCAAAATGTCGTGCCAGGACCGGCAGGACCTGTCCGATCAGCACCGCAGCGATCCCCGAAAGAAAAAAGATCAGATGCAGGACGACCTTCAGAAATTTCACGCGGCTGGGCTGCGGCATACGACGGTATTGTGACGATTTCTCGGTTAAATACAAGAGAGACGCGAGTTTCGGTGAATGTGGTCGGAGCCTTGACTGACAATTCTACTCGCCTAAATGACCGCTATTCGCTAGAATTTAATGTTAATGGAAATGGCCGTAGCCGCCGGGAGCGCCCGAAGAATAATGCCCTTTAGCACCATCGAGGATGCCGCGCGTGATATACGTGAGGGCAAAATGATCATAATTGTCGATGACGAGGACCGCGAGAACGAGGGGGACCTCGTATGTGCGGCTGAAAAGATAACTCCGTCTATCATCAATTTTATGGCTGTTCACGGGCGCGGGCTGATCTGTTTGCCCATGACCGAGGAACGCTGCAACGAACTCCAGCTGTTTCCACAAACAACGGAAAACACCTCTAGCATGGGGACTGCGTTCACCACCTCGATCGAGGCCAGAGAGGGCGTGACTACGGGCATCTCGGCGGCAGACCGGGCAAAGACCATAATGACCGCGGTAGATCCTGCATCGCGGCCATCGGACCTCGCACGGCCGGGGCATGTATTTCCTCTGAGAGCGAAAAACGGCGGTGTACTCGTACGGGTGGGCCAGACGGAGGCGAGTGTAGATATTGCCAAGATCGCCGGGTTGCAGCCCGCTGCAGTGATATGCGAGATAATGAATGACGACGGGACGATGGCCCGCATGCCGGAGCTTGAGGCCTTTGCCGAACATCACGGCCTCAAGATCATATCCGTTGCCGATCTGGTCCGGTTTCGTGTGGAAAAAGAAACTCTCGTCAAGCGAGTGGCAGAGGCCGAGCTTCCGACGCGGTATGGAAATTTTCATACCGTTCTATATGAGAATGTGGTCAATGGCGAAACGCACCTCGCGATGGCGATGGGCGATGTTTCCGGGACAACCGATCCGGTGCTGGTACGCGTCCAAACCGAGAATGTTTCATTCGCGATGTTTGGCGTCATCCTGGGTGAGGCGTCCAATGCGGTTCACGAATCTCTTCTCCAAATTTCTAAGGCTGGCCGCGGCGTTGTCGTCTATCTGCGTCAGAGGGAAAACAATCTCGATCTCGTTAATCAGCTAAGGACCTACGCTCTCATGCAGGATACAGGTGTCGACTTTCAATCGGCGAAGCGCGAGACCGGTTACGGGAAGGTCCACGATTACGGTATCGGGGCTCAAATTTTAAAAGATCTAGGGGTTAAAAAAATCGCCTTGCTTTCGAATCATCCGCCAAAAGTAAATGCTCTCGATGCCTTTGGCCTGGAGATCTCGGAAACCTTAAGTTTATAGGCGATCTTTTATCAGTATGCCGGAAGAACGGTCGGACAATTTGGAAGCAAAGGGGGCGGATGAGCCGGTATTAGAACCGGAACAAACGGAAAACCCCGCCACACGTCGGGCATACTTCACCCGCCGAAATCTGTTTTTCGCATCCGTCTTTGCTGCGCTTTTGGCGATCCTTATATCACTGCTTACCGTCGTCACCTACCGATACGGGGTTTTCGATAACTATATCAAGGCCCAGTTTGTGACAAAGATGGCCGAGATCGGTATGGATTTCGACGCCGATGTCTTTAGGGTCACCGTAAATCCGCTGGTTCTGGAGCTGAAGAACGCAACTTTCAACGATCGGGTTAGCGGGGACAGATTATTTTTTATTCGCGATGCCCGACTGGAACTTACTGTACAGGACCTTTGGGCCTGGCAGCTTAGCCGCGATATTTCGATTGACTCTACCGAGATCAACGGCGCCGAGATATGGGTAAAGTTTGACGAGGATGGCCGTTCGAATTTTGCCAATTTAACATTTGTCGAGGACGAACCGGGAGCCCGCGTAAACTTTAAATACGAATCCGTTAATTTCTCACTAAAAGACAGCACAGCTCATTTTGGCGATATCTCGCGAAAGCTTTCAGGCGACGCTAGAAACCTGATGTTCTTTTTCTCGCCGGTTGATCCTACAGTTCCGGACGACGAGAAACGATACAAATTTGATTTTACGTCGACCGATTCCTTCTTTGATTACGACGGACGAATTCTCGAGAACATCGATATTCGCTCGACCGGTTTTGCCGACCGGCTCGGTGCGGAATTTACTAACTTTGAGATCAGGACACCGATCGGCGAATCCTTCATAAGCGGTACGCTCGTTGACTGGTCGTCGCCAAAATATGGTTTCGATATCCAATCGAGTCTCGACCTGACCCAGGCGTCTGGAATCTTTGGCAATGGCACGTCATTGGTCGGTGTCGGAAATTTTAAGGGCAGGATAACAGGCGAAGGCGAAACCTATCGGCTGGTCGGTGAGGCAGATTCGCAGTCGCTGAGAGCGGGTGGTATCTCGTTAAGGGCGATCAACGTTGCCGCCACGGTCGAAGGTATCAATACCTCGTATGACGCCCATGGGACCGCGATCGCCGAGATGCTCACCTTTGATGATTTTCGAGTAGATTTTCTTAAGATCATTGGTAATATTCGCGGCACGGGTACTGATTTCCGGTGGGTTGGCGATCTGCAGGCCGCCGCGGCCAAAACCCCGTCGATGACCCTCGGCGGCCTATACCTTTCGGACGCGCTCGCAGAATACAACGACAGGCAATTCGCCCTCCAGGCCGGCGGGGCAAGGGCCCAGCGGTTCGCGATAGGCGATATTGAGTTTAATCAGGTGTCTGGCAGCGGGATGCGGCTGTCGGTTATTGACGGAGTCACACGATTTACCGCTCCGACTGCGCAGGCAGGTTCTCTGTCGATGCCCGATATCAAGACACAGCGTGTTTCGGGCCGAAACCTTCAGGTGAACAGTCGTGAGGGGCGCACAGAGGTAAGTGTCGATGGGGTCAGGACCGATGCGGCGACGTTGGGCGACACCCGGTTGAGGAATGTGACTGCAGGTAGATTTGAGCTTACCGACCTGCCTAATTCTACCACCGTGGCCGCGAGGAATGTCCGAGCCGAGCGGGTCGAGGCCGACGGAACGAGGATTGATGGACTGGAATCGCCGCTGCTCAATATCGAAAATACCCGGGCGGGAATGGTCATCTATTCAGACACTCTCCGCGTCGCCCGCGTGGATGCCGGCTCGGCCGTCCTCGGCAGCCTGAACATCGGCGGTGTTCGCTTGAGCATTCGCCAGGGCCGGGTAGAGGCAAGGTCAAATGATATCGATGCCGGCAATGTGACGCTGGCCAAAACCGCGAGCCTCCCCGAAGGCGGCGAGCTGCAAGATGTAAAGATCGCGCGCCCCGTCTTTGTACTAGAGCCATCGGGCCGGTACCGTGCTACAGCCGATATGAGTCTCGGCGGCGGTGCTCTCGGCAGCATCTCACTCGGTGCCGTTACCGCGCGAGTAGAATCGACAAGTTCCCAGACCGTATTTAACGATGTTGTAGCAGACGTAATGAATGGCCGCCTAACAGGTAACGCGGTGATCGCCGCCAGCGAGCGAAGTGAATCCGTCCTGACGGGCGATTTTTCGAATCTGGATATTTCCCGCCTGCTTGCGATCCAGGGCGGCAGAGTGATCCCGATCGAGGGCCAGACAACCGGTAATATAGACCTTAGGTTTAACGGTACAAACTTTCGCACCGCGTCCGGCAGTGTTAATGCCGACATTACGGCCAACGCCGGTGATGACGCCCGCGGACGGGTGCCCGTAAACGGCCAGGTGAGATTAAATGCGGTCAACGGGCTTTTTAACATCGAAAGGGCCGATCTTAATTCGCCAAACAGCAGCCTGACCGCCACCGGGCGTTTCGACCTGAGAGATGAAAACTCTGACCTTAACCTCGCACTTCGCTCAACGGATGCCAGCGAGATCGATCGCCTGATCAGGGTGTTAGGCGTTTCGCCCGAACTGGAAAACCAGTTGGACAGCATGGACGTACAGTTTGCCGGCAATCTCTCGTTTGACGGAGCGGTCACGGGCAATCTGTCGGACCCGATAGTAGACGGAAAAGCGTCGCTCGAGTCTTTGATCATGCGGGGTCGCCCGATCGGCAGCGTCGCGACTAATATCAACGTCTCTCCGTTTGGGATCGAATTACGAGATGGCCGTCTTGAGGAACAGGGCGGGGGGAATGCCGAGTTCGCGGTCAGCATCCCGACCTCGGGGGTGAACAACATCGCGGTGACGGCAACGCTGACAAATGTCAACGCGGGCAACCTGCTGTCTGCGCTCCCGATAACGCTGCCTGAGTCTTTACGAGATTTTAGCGGGCAGACCTCGGGTAGCGTGAACATCACAGGGCTGCCTAACGACTCGCGGGGTGACGTTAACCTGACATCCGCAAGTGGCACTATCGCCGGACAGAGTTTCGACTCAATGGCCGTAAAGGCAGTTTTCAACGGCACGAGAGTCAATTTAGAGCAGGCAGAAATGACGCTCGGCAGTGGCCGACTGACGGCTGGCGGCGGATATGACCGCGTATCGGGCGAGTTCGATCTCGACATTCGCGGACAGGCAGTACCGGTTCCGCTGCTGGTTGCCCTTCTACCGCAGAGCACCAGTATCCCGACCGTGGCTGGAAATGTCGATTTTAACGCCCAAGCCCACGGGATAGCGGACCGTCCGTCAACATATAACGTCAATTTCGACGGCGTTGCATCCGATGTTCGGATAAATGAAAGTGTGCTCGGACGCATTGTTTTCAAGGGCCAGACCATGAATCAAATACTCACGGCCGAACTCACCGCGGACCTCGAAGGCCGCCCGCAGGTCGTCAATGCAACCGTCGATTTCAGCCGGGAGGACATGCCTTTCCGTGTCGCTACGGACTTTAACCAAAGCCCGCTATCGCCATTCTTTGCCTTTGTGCCTCAACTAAGCGGGATGCCTGTAACTGGCATGGGCACCGGCCGAATTGAGTTTGGCGGAAATTTGTCGGGCCTGGATGCGCAGGGCCAGCGTGTGTTCTCAGCCGAAGGATTGACCGGCAGGGCCGAGTTCAGTCAGCTTGCTTTGCAGATCCAGGACACACCGTTGAACGCGGTCGAACCGGTCGTAGTCACTTTCGATACGACAGCCATTAATTTCGTCAGTGCCAGATTTGCCGGAGGCGGTTCGAACATGACCGTACAGGGCACAAAGGCCCTGACGGCTAATGGCATGAACGACCTGAATATTAACGGACGCGTTAATCTTAGTCTTCTTAACCTCGTTTCCAAGGACACCTTTTTCTCCGGATTCGCCGATACATCGATCAGATATTTCGGCCCAAACGAGACTGCCCGGCTTTCAGGCACAGCCAACGTGGTGAATGGTTCGGTCGCGGCGTTCCTAGGATCCGACCGGTTCACGGTCGACCGATTAAAGGCGAGAATCATTTTTACTTCGAACCAGGTCGCGATCGAGGAAGCTACAGGCTTTTTAGGCGGCGGACGATTTAATGCATCGGGCGGCGGCAGCCTCAACGGCCTGGCAATACAGGCGTTTCGCTTTTCTCTGGATGGAACGAATGTGACCGTTCCCTTGCCCAAGGATTTTGTCACGACTGGGGACGCCAGGCTGGAGATCACAGGCACCAGACGTACGCCGGATGTTCCGCTTCAAATGACCATCTCAGGCCGGGTTTTTGCCAAGCGGGCAATGTATTCAAAAGACATCGATCTCGCCAGTATTGTCGGCGGCCGAAGTGATCCCATCTTGTCAGGCGGCGGCGGTAACGGCTCGATAAGGGCCCCTCTGCTCGACCTCATAATCGAGGGCCGAGATGCTCTTGTGGTCCGAAATAATATAGCTGACCTGACAGCGTCGCTATCGCTCTCTATTACCGGTGATGCGGATAATCCCAGGATCGCCGGCCGGGTTACCGCCACTCAGGGAACCATATTCTTCCGAAACGACCGTTACGTAGTACAGCGCGGCGTACTCGAGTTTCCTCCGGACACCGCCATTGAACCGATCGTTAATCTGCAGGCCGAGGCCGAGATCGCCGGCTATCAGGTTTTCGTCAACCTGTCCGGGCCACTGACTGATTCTGAACAGCTAACGGCAAATGTGCGCTCCAGCCCCGCCCTGCCACAGGCTGACGTGGTTTCGCTGATCACTACCGGCTCATTGGCAAATTCATCGGGCGGAATACCGACGCTCGCACAGACGGGTATAAATACGGCAGCCGAGATACTTACCGATGCAATAATTAGCACGCCGATCCGACGGGCAACTGACAGGTTGTTCGGTCTGAATGTTTTCGAGATCGACCCGCTTATTTCGGGTCAGAATCTGGCCAACCCATCGGCAAGGCTTACGGTCGGCCGTCAGATCAACAATAAGCTGAGGGTCACGTACTCGACCAATCTTTCGCAGGACCAGAATCAGGTCCTTGCACTAGAGTACCGGGTTTCCGACCGCCTTTCGTTCGTGGCTCAGTATGAGCAGCGGTCGCTGGGCAACGTGACGCGAAATCGAGATAATTTTAGTTTCGAAGTGCGTTTCAGAAAAAGGTTTTAAATAGGATTTTTTCCTGATAATGGTCAAGGGGACAATAAAACTAAGGATTTCGAAGGCGACAGCGTTCTTCCCGGCGGTGATCTGCGGGCCGACGTTTTCCTTGCTGCGCGGTACGATGATGATCGCGTTGATAGCCGGTCTATCGTATTCGTGGGCGTATGGGCAGATTCGATATGAAAAGCACCCCATCGCCGAAGTCCGGATAAATATCGAGGGCGTCAGCCCCTCGGCATCATTGGCGGAACAATACCGTCTTTCGGCGGTCAGCGTTTTGGGGCCCACCTATTCGACGCCGCGGATCCGCGATGCGATTGCGGAACTCTACGCGACGGGGCGGATCGAAACCATTACGGTCGCTGCGACCCAGGATGCAGCCGGCGACGTAACTCTTACCTTTAACATTAAGCCAAAGGTCCAGGCGGGACGCGTCACGGTCGAGATCGGTCCGTACGTGGGGGACAGGGTGACGGAGCAGGAACTATTGTTCAGGCTGAACCTTCTGACCCCCGGGACGCCCATCACAGAGCAGACACTGCGGGATAACGCTGACGAAATACTCGATCATCTTCGCGACCGGGGTTTTTATAGATCGCAGGTCTCGTATACACAGCGCCCGATGCCCAGCGGCGGACAAATGGGCGTGACCTTTCTGGTGACTCCGAATGCGCAGGCGACCGTTTCGCGGTTCACGGTGAATATCGAAGGTTACCCCAAGCCGATCGGCCCCGACCTTTTGCGTCTGGAACCTGGCGAAGAATACACGCGCGAAAAATTACTGGCCGATGTTGTGAGGATTCGGGACTTGCTGCGAAAAGACGATTATCTCGCCCCGGAATTGGAAGAGCCATTGCCCCGATATGACGATGAAACGAACACCATCTCGATCGTCCTAAACGGAAAGGTCGGGCCCAAGGTACAGGTTGAGGTGGTTTCCGAGCAAGGTAAACTCGGATCGTCGACGCAGACGACCCTGCTGCCAGTCAAGCGGGAGGGCACGCTGGATTTCGCCGCAATTATCGAGGGCGAACGCAGACTCGAAAATTACTACCAGGAACAGGGCTATTTCTTTAACAATGTAACTGTACGATGCAGCGTGACGCCCGCGCTCACCGATACCGAGAATATTCCTGTTGCGAACGATACCGAATTTCTTTGCTCCCTCCTCGGCGGTGAAGACCTGATGGGGCGCGAGGTAACTGTACGATATGAGGTCGATCTCGACCGGCGCCTGCGTCTCGCCGAAATACGTCTACGAGGTACGGATAAGATAACCATCGAGGACGTACGAACGGTCCTCGGAAGTAAGGAAGCGAACCTGTTAGGCATCATTCCGCTTTTTGGCTACGGCCGCGGTTATACGAGTGCGGCGATTCTCGAGGATGACGCCTCGACTATACGGTCGATAATGGCGGAGCTGGGGTATCAGGGAGCCAAGGTTTTCGTGACTCAGGGGGTAACACCCGATGGCGAAGATCTGATCGTCACCTTCGTTGTAGAAGAAGGAATTCCGACCGTCGTTGACGAGGTCGAGGTCATAGGGAACATTGCCGTGCGAACCGAGGATCTGACGGCAGACCTGCCGCAACTCGTCGGACGGAATTACTCGAGAGCCCGGACACGCAATGCGGCAAGGTTAATCTCGGAGTATTATTCGCGACAGGGTTATTATTACGCTCGCGTGGTGCCCACGACCGTCGAAACGCCGGCCAAGTCGACCGCGGAGAAGAATTCTATCAAGATAGAGTTCCGGATCGAGAACGAAGGAAAACAGGTCGTCGTCAATCGAATTATGGTCAACGGCAACGAACGGACCAAGGAAAGTGCGGTTTTAAGGGCACTGACGCTGGAACCGGGCGAACTGCTGAGATCGACCGACGTTTATACAAGTGAGCAGAATCTGTACGCATCTGATGCATTCTCGCGCGTTCAGATAAAGCCCGAGCCGGCCGGGGACACGGCGGATGGCAGGCGGCTAAATGACATAATCGTCGATCTCGACGAACAGCCCCCGAGACTGATGACATACGGCGGAGGCTTTTCTACCGACCTCGGGTTAAGCGGCTTTTTCGATATCCGGCACATGAACCTCTTCGGCAGGCTGTGGCAGGGCGGCGCCCGGGTCAAGGTCAGCCAACGGCAGCAGCTGGTGCAGGTTGACCTCGTCAATCCGAGATTCATCCGGGACGGCGAAAAACGCTTTGCACCGCTGACCTTCTCAGCTCAATATCAACGCGACTCGACCGTCACACGCTTTTT
The DNA here is from genome assembly GCA_041751355.1 of Pyrinomonadaceae bacterium. Taxonomy (GTDB): domain Bacteria; phylum Acidobacteriota; class Blastocatellia; order Pyrinomonadales; family Pyrinomonadaceae; genus OLB17. The sequence continues at coordinate 3,526 of JBGSXN010000063.1, read as the reverse complement.
CCGGTCAACCTTTGACAGCGGCACATTCGGCATCGTCCAACGCGTCGATGAGGACGGCAATCCGATCGACGAATTCGGCAACGATGTCGGCAGTCCCACGCTTAACAGATTTGCTCTCTCGGCTGAGACAAGCCGCACGATCAGCCGGGCGAACAGGACGATCCTGTTCCTTCGATACCGGTTCGAGGATGTTCGTCTCTTTAACTTCGAAAGCCTTCTGATCAAGGAGCTGTTAAGGCCCGATCAAAAAACACGCATTTCGGGCTTCAGCGCGACGTTCGTCCGCGACACGCGGCAAAACTGTTCTGCCAAGTATTCGCTGCTGGACCTTATCTCGAAAGGCGATCAGACCGACCCTTGTCGGTACAATGCAAGCGATCCGACCAGGGGTGATTATCTGACCGCGGATTATTCCGTTTCGGTCCCGACACTCGGGGCAAACATCGGATTTCAGAAATTTCAGGCAAGCTATAACTACTATTACACGTTACCCCGACTTAAGAACACGACACTTGCCGCACGGGGAATTATCGGGCTGAGCAAGGTTTTCTCGGGCGGCGATCGTTTTCTGAGCACCGAATTTCCGTCGCTGAATGGACTGCTGCCGATAAGCGAGCGATTTTTTGCCGGCGGCGGCAATAACTTGCGCGGGTTCGCCTACGAAGAGGCCGGGCCGCGTGTCGTGGTGGTTCCACAGGGGATATTCAGGAACAGCAGCGGTGAAGAGGTGACCCTCGATCCATTTACGATTCCCTTTGGCGGTAATGCCCTGGCGATCGTCAATCTCGAAGCACGCGTTCCGATCTCGAATTCGATTCGCGCCGTACCATTTTATGACGGAGGCAACGTATTCCGTACCAACCGCGATATCTTCAGGCCCGAGACAGTTCCGCCCAATGATACTGCCGCGTTTAATCAGCAAGCGCGTTGGACACACACCGTGGGGCTCGGATTCAGGATCAGGACGCCGGTCGGCGGTGAATTTGGGGTCGATTACGGGCACTTGTTAAACCCGCCCGTATTTCTGATACCTCAGCCGATGGGCCCGCCGGCTCAATACCGCCTGCGCCAGGGGCACATACACTTTCGATTCTCTCAAGCTTTTTAACAGTGAAGCGGTTTAGAGAACTTACCCGGCGTTATCGTCTGAAACCGGCGTAAACCGATTCCCGCCATATCAACAAAGCAGCCATTCCTTTGCCGTTTTGGTGTCGCCAAAGATCTCGGCCTGGACTCCGTTTCCTCGGGCAAACATGAGGGCGAGCTTGTAGGAAGAAAGGTGGGCGGCTTTTACGTCTATAAAGGCGTATTTGATGAGTCTCATCTCCCAGGCCGGCACCTTATAAATGATAGAGCAATGGTCGGCTGAGTTATTGGTTAGCGGCACATCGCGTTTTATCATTACGCGATCATATTTTCTTTTTGCGATCTCGGCGGCGATCCTGGTCTGGTATGCATCAATGGATGCGGGGTCCGTCGCATTCCCTTCGACACACGCGAAGAAATACTCCGGATGATCCTCGAAGACAAGTTCAAAAACCCCGTCGATCGATACTGATATAGATTCTGGCTGGAAATCGTCCGGCATGAACACCTATCCCTCGCTGGAGCAGGTGATGGCTGCCGAAGTGCGAATCGAAGCCCTTACTATATGCGATAGCCGCACACTCAGACAAACGCCTCGTGACGATTGTATCTATCAGGCGGACTTGCATGGAATCCCGAACGATCCTGAAATAACCGTTTTGAGACGGCGTTAATTGACCGCCGCGGACGTTATGACGTGGGTTTCGTCGAGTTCGACGATAAGGCTGTCATTCGAGTACAGATCCAGCTTTTCATTCGTTCCCGCCGACTGAGATATATTTTCCGGGCGGACGAGAGAATCAGTCATTAGAATTCTCTTACGGCTGGCCTTTCGGATATACATGACCTTGTCGGCAGCCACTATCATCTGATCGAATGTTTCGCCGTTCTTGGGATAACCTGAACCACCCAGGCTCACGCCGACGCAGGCTTCCTTATCGGTTCCCTCGATAGGCAGACGATATCCGATGACGGCCTTTTCGATCCTGTCGCATAGGTCCTGCACGTCTTCATGGCTTGCGTCAGGGATCAATGCGACAAATTCGTCACCCCCATACCGTGCGAGAAAATCGTAGTCACGCAGTTGGCCGCGGATCGCCTTTCCGATCTCTTTCAGCATTGTATCGCCGACCTTGTGGCCAAATGTATCGTTTACGGCCTTAAATCCATCAAGGTCGAGCATCAGCATCTGGAAGCTGGATGAACCGCGACTTGCTCTCGCAACTTCCTTTTCAAACTGGAGCTGAAGGCTGCGGGCATTCGGCAGACCGGTCATCGGGTCCGTCAGGGCATTGAGCTGCGCCTCATCGTGTTTTCGGGCTTTTCCGATCGCGTCTGACGCAATATGAGTGATCGTTTCGAGCAGACGAATGTGTTCCTCGCCATATTCCGTCAATTCGCGCGAATATATGGTTACCGCCCCGATCAATTTCTGGTCTTCGATCAGCGGTACCGAGGCCATTGTTGTGTAATCGCCGGCCAGTTCGGTCTGGGCATAGGCAAAGTCGAGGTCAGGATTAATGTTTTGGACCGTTTCGAGGGTTTTCAGCGCAAAGCCAGTAGCTCCCTGACCGACCCGAATCGAGCGCGATATAAGCACCTCAGCGTTCAGGCCGGCTGCGTGGGCCGCGACGGCGGAACGCTTAGTTGCGTCCAAAAGATATACGGCACACGAATCGAAAGCCACCATCTCGCCCAGTTTCTTCACAAACATTCGCATGGCGTCATCCAGATTGAGCGATGAGCTGAATTCTCGAGCCAGTTCGTAGAGGCTGACGACCTCGCGGTTCGCGAGCTTTATCTGTTCGACATACTTATGGTCACCCATCAGCTTGCCCCTGGCGGACGAATTAACATACGAGAGTCCGTGGGCATCGATCTCCGCCTCGAACGCCCCGAGATTGCGCATAAATGTATTCACCAGCGCCGGATCGAATCTGGACCCGGACTCGCTTTGTATTATCTTGCGGGCCTTTTCGCGTTCAAGGGCAGGGCGGTAGGGCCGGGCGGCCCGGAGAGTATCATAAGCGTCAGCTATAGAAAGCACGCGGGCTGTCAGGGGTATATTTTCACCTTGCCGGCCCTCGGGATATCCCTTACCGTCCCAGCGTTCATGGTGGTATTTGATTGTTGGAATAACAGGCGTTTCGAAGCCGACCTTTTCCAATATAGCAGCCCCCACCGTCGAATGGATCTTGGTTTTTTCGAGCTCGGCCGGCGTGAGGCTGTCAGGCTTATTTAGAATATGGTCGGGAATCGCCAGTTTGCCGATGTCATGGAGCAGTGCACCGGTGCTGAGGGCTTCGATATCACTCTGGGACAGCCCCAGGGCCCGTCCTATCCCGACGGCATAAATCTGTGTACGGCGCACATGCCCGATACCGATCTGGTCGCGAGCATCGATCGCCGTGGCCAATGCCTCGACGGTCGCAAGATGTAC
>JBGSXN010000062.1:0-5721 GCA_041751355.1 Pyrinomonadaceae bacterium | reverse complement strand
GCCCTCGGACGACGAAAAGGCCAGATGACCAAGATGGTTAATAACGGTTCGGGCCGGGTGCGGCTTGAGTTTGAAGTTCCCTCTCGGGGCCTAATAGGATTTAGAGGAGAATTTCTCACTGAAACGAAAGGCACTGGCCTGCTTAATACGCTCTTTCTTAGATTTGATAAATGGCAGGGCGATATGAGATCGAGGCAGACCGGTTCGCTCGTATCCGACCGTATGGGTGAGACCAATACATACGCTCTCTACAACCTGCAGGAACGCGGCATGCTCTTCGTCAAACCGCAAATAAAGGTCTACGAAGGCATGATCGTCGGCGAAAACGCCAGGGCGGTCGATCTCGACGTAAATCCTATCAAGGAGAAAAAGCTCTCAAACATGCGAACAACCTCGGCCGACGAAGCTATGCGTCTCGTTCCCCAGCGTGAAATGTCGCTCGAACGGGCCCTAGAATTCATCGCCGATGATGAGCTGATCGAGGTTACCCCAAAGGCGATCCGCCTTAGAAAACGCGTGCTCAAAGCGAACGAAAGGCCAAAAAAGTGATCACTAGTGAGCCAAGTCGATTATTTCATTTTTTTGGAATAACGAAATAATTCCGTCTAGTCGCCTTCCTTCATTTGACCGAAATCCCCTATCTTAGGGGGTTTTCCGATTGGAACAGCGATTGCCTTATCGCGCCAATGAGTAACAAAACTACTCGGTCACATAAACTACACTTATAGGAAGGAGAATCCCATGATCTATAAATCAAATTTTAGAAACTTGATTGGATCCGCTGTATTCGCTCTATCTCTGTCCCTCGCCACTATTGCCCAGGTCACAACCGCGGGAATAACTGGAACGGTCGAAGATTCGACCGGAAGGGTCGTGCCGGGCGCAACGGTAACAGTAACTAATAATGCAACAAATCAGGCCCGTAGCGTCACCAGCGGTGACAATGGGTCATTTTCAATCACCAACCTTCAGCCGGGCCGTTACACGGTCACTGTAGAAGCCTCCAGCTTTAGCCGTTCTGTTATTCGGGATGTCGAGCTAAACGTCGGCACGACACGGACAATGCTTGTGGATCTTAAAGCCGGTGAGGTCACAGCCGTGGTCGAGGTCATTGCAAATGATGCTCTGGTTGAAACTACACGCTCGGACATCGGCACCGGGATCAGTCCAAAAGAGATCGCAAACCTGCCGCTTCTTAATCGCACGTTCGCTGGGCTGTCGGTGATCGCACCTGAAGCTAGGCCCGTAAGCACCTTCGATCCGACCAAGACCCGGGTGGGCACGATCGCATTCAACGGCGGCGATGGTCGACAGGTCAATGTGAATGTCGACGGTGGGGACAATAAAGATAATGTTGTCGGCAGCCTTCTCCAGAACTTCTCTTACGAATCCATTCAAGAATTCCAGATCTTGCAGCATCGATGGACTGCGGAGCAGGGAAGGTCGGTGGGCGGAATCGTCAACGTCATTTCCAAGAGCGGCGGCAATTCACTCCACGGCTCACTGTTTTCGAATTTTCGTCATGACAGCCTTCAGGCTCGGGACTTTTTTGTTAAACAGGCCAATACGGCAAAACCGAAGTTCGAGCGGCAGGAGTTTGGTGGCAGCATTGGTGGGCCTATCAAACGTGATCGGCTCTTCTATTTCTTTGCACTCGAGCGGTTCAGGGAGCGCCAGCAAGTCCCGGCCTTCGGTCCTATCGCTTCGGAACTTCAACTCCTCTCGACCGCATTTCCCAGCATCTCCAGTGATCCGATCATTCCGACGCCGTATGACGATACCATGCTAACGGCAAAGATCGACCACAAGATCAGCGGTAAGCAAAGTATGTTTTACCGCTATTCGTGGCAGGCGAATAAATCTCCGAATGATCAGGTCGCAAATCCTCATCGAACGAATCTCAGCGGTGGCAATGAGACTACAAACGATCTTCATAGTTTTTTGATCAACCATCAGTACAGCCTTAGCGGGAACTCGCTGAATACTTTCGTTTTCCACTTTCAGGATTTTGTGAACGAGATCCTGCCGAATCCTTCCGGGATAGGACTTACGCTGAATTTTCCCGGAGGCATCACCATCGGTCAGAACGTGAACACGCCTCAGCAAACGAAGGAACGTAAGTACCAGTTTAGAGACGACATTAGCAGCGTGCAAGGTGATCATACATTGAAGTTTGGTGTCAATTATATCCACACTATCCTCGATGGTTATTTCTTTTTCGGAACGCAGGGCTATGCCCTGACATTTCGTCAGACTCCGAGCACGATCGTAGCCCAAGGCGGCTTTAACCGGCCAGACCTTCTTCAGACACTACAGTTTAGCGACGGTGCAAGTTCGCACTTTCAGAAGATCGATCAGTTGGCCTTCTATGTTCAAGACGACTGGAAGGTGAGTCCCCGGTTGACTTTAAACTTGGGCCTTCGCTGGGATGCAAACATTGGCAACCTACCGGCACAGAACGAGAACCGAACCATTGTTCTGCTAAAACAATTGAACCACCCCCTTGCAAAGGGCCTAACGCAGGACGAGGACAAGCTTCGTCGCACCACTCCGAGTTGGACTGAGTTTCAGCCTCGAGTTGGATTTGCGTGGGATCCCTGGGGCGACGCGAAAACAGTGGTGCGGGGGGGTTATGGAATTTTCTACGATCAGATCTTCCAGAATCTGTCGTTATTCTCGGCCGTGCAATCGCAGCCGTTTGTTTTCCAGCCGTCCGTTAATCTAGCCAGACCAGGAGGCGCGACCGGAGCTGCAGTCCCAACAGATCAGCTGCATAACGTGATCTTCAGCGGAAACACCTCCGGTCTGCCGCAGCCTCCGGCGGGATTCACATACAGCAGTTTGTCCAACGGATCCGTTGGCCGTATCAACGATCCGGATGCGACAGAGCCTTACGTGCAAAAGTGGACAATTGGCTTTCAGCGAGAGTTTGGCAGAAATTGGTCTGTTTCCAGCGACTATGTCCATACGCTGGGGCTTCACGAGCCGCGCTTTCTCAACATCAATCCCAGGATATTAAAAACGTGCAGCGCAGCCTATGGAGGTAATCCGGCATCGCCGCAATGTCCACGGGGTGCATCAACACGGGTACTCGATACTGCGTTCGTTGCGGCCGGCCTGCCAGCGAATAGGCTTGAACAGATCAATATGTTCTCAACGAACAACCGGTCGTTGTTCGATAGCTGGACAACAACGCTTAAGTACAGAACTCGAAGCATGATCTTCAACGCGGCCTATGTGTTGGCGAGTTCGCGGTCGTGGGGCGGTCAGCCGACGGCTTCATACTCGGGCAACGGCATAGTCGTCACACCTGAACAGCAATTCAAACCTGAGGAATTCGGCCCGACTCGGCTTGATGAGAGGCACCGCATAGTTCTGAGCGGCGTCCTCGGCATGCCATGGGGCTTCCAGCTGTCACCCATCGTCCAGTATGCTACTGCCCGTCCTTTCTCCCCAGTTGCTGGCATCGACCTCGACGGGGATGGTCTCGCCGCCATCGACAGACTCTGTCAGGGTGTGGATCCGGCCGCCGTGTTTGCCCTTACATTTCCAACGGTAAACGCTGCCGCCATACAGGCGCTAAATCCGCTTGGCTGCACTCAATCAAGGGTCAATAGCGTTCGAAGTGGCTTTGTCAGGGTTGGAGGCTCGGTCGAGGAACGCAGTGGGCGGTTCTTTAATGTCGATCTTCGTGCTACCAAGGTGTTCAGTTTTGGCGAACGGTACAAACTAGCTACCTATATCGACTTTTATAACCTCTTTAACACCGAGAACCTGTCGCTTATGTCGCGCATCGGTCTTACAACCCCGGCTGCGACAGGCACGGCCGGTACATTCCTAGCCCCACAAGCATTGTTTGGACCGGGATTCGGACCGCCGGTCGGACGTCCGTTCACGGCCCAGCTTGGAGCCCGCTTTACTTTCTAGTCTGGTTTTCGTGAGTATTCGCACCGGGTCATTCAACATGGCCCGGTGCTTTTTTATTTTCATTCATGGGGTCGTCGTCATCATCGGGATTATAGGTTTGATAACCGTGGGCGTCGTCATAATAATACTCACGCTTTTTCTGATCTTCTTCCCACGTCGTGTCATTTTCCTGATCCAGTTCTTGAGTTACGAGCTTGGGGTCTGTTTTCGGCTTTTTGGGCATAGATAATTTATACTCGTTCTAGCTACAAAGCAAAGCATCAAATAGTATTATGAAGATCCGACAACAACTCTACACTATTGCCCTCGTCGCATGCTTTTCGAGCATTTTTGTTTCGGTCTCAACGGCCCAGCAGCCGGCCACGGCACCGCAGGCTGACAACGAGTATCAGGTCGGTGCAACGCTTTATGTCCAAAAAGCAGCCGAGTTCCGAGCTTTGTCGTACCAGGCATTCAATCTTGCGAGATGGCAGCTGGACGCTGATCTGGATAAAAAGAACGTCAAGAAACTCCCTAAGGCAGACCGAAAACGGCCTCGTGCCGTCATCGTCGATATAGACGAGACGGTGCTCGATAATTCTCCCGCTCAGGCGGCGGGGATCAAGGCCCGAATCGCTTTTAATCTTAAGGATTGGTACGCCTGGGGCGAAATGCGAAAGGCCAAGGCAATTCCGGGTGCGGTGGAATTCCTGAATTATGCGACGTCGAAGGGCGTAAAAGTCTTCTACGTATCTAATCGCGACGAAGTGCAGAAACAGGCAACTATCGATAATCTGAAAAGCGTCGGATTTAATGATGTTTCCGCCGCGAACGTTCTACTCAGAACAACCGAATCGACCAAAACGCCGCGCCGCCAGCAGGTTTCGCAAAATTACCGCACAATTATCATAATGGGCGATAACCTGGATGACTTTTCCGACGTATTTGAGAGAAAGTCGGTAAATGATCGATTCGCCGAGGTCGACAAGATCAAAAACGAATGGGGCAAACGGTGGATCGTTCTGCCGAATGCGATGTACGGGACCTGGGAGAATGCTATCTACGAGTATGAGCGATTGACCGAGGCCCAGAAAACAGAAAAGCGTGCGGCGGCGTTGGAATTGCCGTAAAATAAACACATGAACAGAACTCCGAGGGAAAAGCTTCTTAACCCGACTCCGGGGAGTAAGATCGCCGAAGCTCGGGATTTTGGGATTGACCTTACTCAACTCGCTGAGAACTTGCGTTACACGCCTGCGGAGCGGATCAAACGCAATGATGCGGCAGCAAATTCGATGTTGAAGTTCGAAGAAGCGATGCGTCGGGCAAAAGCTCGTGACAAGATTAAGGCAAGATGATCGATCTTTTTGAGGTGGCTCGACGTTTCGGCGAAGCCGGTGTGGATTTCGTAATAGTTGGCGGAATTGCCATCAGGAGCCATGGTGGCAACTACATCACGGAAGATCTGGACATCTGCTATTCCCGAACGAATGAAAATCTGAAGAAGATCGCTGAAGTTTTGCTTCCGCTCAATCCACGTCCGCGAGACTTTCCTGAGAATCTGCCATACATTTTCGACTGGACGACGCTTCAGCACGGAACCGATTTCACGTTCGAAACTTCGATGGGCGACATCGATCTGTTGGATGAAGTGAAAGCTGTCGGGAATTACGATGATTTAATCAATAAGTCGATAAGCGTCGACCTCGAAGGATATCCAACTTACATTCTTTCGATACCGGCATTGATAATCGCCAAGCGAGCAGCCGGACGTCCAAAGGACGAGGCTGGCCTAAAAGTCTTGGAGGCACTCAA
>JBGSXN010000061.1:0-16139 GCA_041751355.1 Pyrinomonadaceae bacterium | reverse complement strand
CGAAACATTCAAACGAGTTGATTTTTCCGACGACAAGAACGGCTGGATCATCGGATATTCCGGCCGTATTTTACAAACCACTGACCGGGGTCTGACCTGGGCACGCCAGGAAAGCGGGACCAATGAGCGCCTCTACGGCATATTTATGGACAAAAAAAATGGCTGGGCCGTCGGTGCCAAAGGCGTGGTTCTGCAGTTTCAAAGATAAAAACTACAAAAAATGCTGGTTTCCGTGGTTTTGCGTTAACACTTTCGTAAAACTGTGGTATATTGCATCAGCAATTTTAGTCAAACCACCGTTTCTGCATCAACGATCGTTATAACGACACCCTTGTGTTTGGGAGGAGAATTATGAGGAAAAGACCACTTTTGTACGCGTTGGCTTGTCTAGCCATCCTATTTACAGTCATTGGCTCGGCATATGCTCAGGGAACAACATCTCGTGTGACCGGCACTGTGTCCGACTCATCGGGAGCCGTAGTCCCTGGTGCGGCCGTAACACTTACGAACGAGGCAACTAACGTTTCACTCACAACTAATGCGAGCAACGACGGACGGTATAGCTTTGATCTTATTCAACCAGGCACCTATACGGTGACGGTGGAAAAGGATGGATTCAGAAGACATGTGTCTACGAAAAACGTAGTGCAGGTGAATCTGCCGGCCACTGTCAATGTGAACCTCGAGGTAGGCGATGTTTCGGCGGTTGTCACGGTCGAATCTACCGCCGACCTTGTACAGACGGCGACCTCGGGAAACGTTGGCACGACTATCGAACAGCAGACTCTCGAGGCTCTTCCCATTGTCGGTGCCAGGGGACGTAACCCGTTCGACCTCCTTAACTACCAGCCAGGTGTAGTCGTAGGATCTAATACGGGCGGAGGAGTACACGTTCACGGTTCGCGCGACCGTGCATTTAATTTCACGCTTGACGGCATTGATATTAATGAGTCGACGGCGGGCGGCTCGAATTTCACCCCGCTTCGGCCGAATCCGGATTCAATACAGGAACTTCAGATTATTACGAGCAACTTCACGGCCGAGCTGGGCCGCTCGTCGGGGGCACAGGTTTCATTGACCACTCGCTCTGGTACGAACCGCTTTAGTGGTAATCTCTTCGAGTATTACCAGACCCCCAGGTTCCATGCAAATGAATGGGAATTCAATAAGCAGCAGATCGCAAAGAGGCAGTTCGTTCAGCATATTTTCGGCGGCAGCATCGGCGGACCGTTATTCAATCCAGGATTTGGCGAGGGAACATCACCCAGTTGGCTGAGAGACAAAGCGTTTTTCTTTGTCAACCTACAAATGTTGCGGGCCAGCGAGACCCGTCTTCAGAGCCTTACAGTGTATACCCCTCTCGCCCGGTCCGGAATATACAGATATGTCCAGGGCGGCCGCAACGCTCCGGCCGGAACGGCTGTTTCAGCCACCTTTCCGACGGGGGCAGCCGTGAATGCCGATGGTACGCCGCGCTTCCCGGCGTGCGGTCCAGGGGTCGCTAATCCTTGTATTCAAACTTATGACATACGCACGGGCCGCCCTATTACACTTGATCCATTCATTGTGGGCCTGCTCGCTTCTCAACAGGCCCCGAATGATTACACAGCTGGTGATGGTCTAAATACCGGAGCTCTTCGGTTCGTCGCACCTCAGAAGGAAAAGCAGTACGACTTTGTTTCGCGTTTCGATTTCAAGGTAAATGACGAGAATCAGTTCTATGTCCGTTACGCCCAGGGCGAGCAAAACACTTTTGGTGATATCGCGAATAGTGGGCTACAGAGGATCCAGGGCGGTCCGAGTTGGATCGACACCTTTCGAAATCCAAAGAATCTTGCGATCAACTATCGATGGTCTCCTACGGCAAGGTTTACAAATGAGTTCATTTTCGGAGTGAACACCTTTGGGTTCCAATTCCTTTATCCGGCGTCGAACCCGAATGTGCCTTTTATTCTGAACAATCCCTCTGACTTTGACCGAAACTTTGCTTACAATGCGAGGAGTTCGAAAACGTGGCAGTTCGTCGACAACATGACGTTGGACCTTTCACCGCACAACCTAAAGTTTGGGATAAACTTCCGCCTTGGGAACCAGTTTGACGATCGTTCGTCGGCCGGGGGACAGATCGAGCCGCAGGTGTTTTTTGGAACCGGCTCAAGCAGCTTTGTCGGGTGGGATGTCCCGGCAGCCGGAGCATCGACTATCAATACAAACGATCGAAGTCGTTTGCTTGGCACGATCAATGACCTCATTGGCCGGATCGGAAGCCTGAGCCAGGGATTCGTCGTTAGTCCCGGCAGTCCGAATCAATTCGCCCCCGGAGGCACCAGATGGAACTGGACTGCCAAATATCCCGAATATGACTTTTATGTGCAGGATACCTGGAGACTGAGGCCGAATTTTACGCTGGATCTCGGCGTACGATGGGAGGTCAAGATGAGCCCCGGCTCGGACGATCTCCCGGTTTTGACGCCGTCTCAACCGTTCACCGTCGGGTCGGCACCCTCAAATACGCTTCGTTGGGAAGAGGGCGATCTCTACAAGAACGATTACAATAATTTTTCTCCGTCGGTTGGATTCGCTTGGGATCCTACTCGCAACGGAAAGACCTCGATCCGGGCCAATTATCGATTGTCCTATGACAGGTTCCCGTCGCAGCTTTTTGCGAATTTCGTCTTCCAGAGCGCACCAGGAAATACGTTCAACTCGTCGCCGGCAGGCATCGGTTCTCAGAATCTCTTGATCCGAAATGGGCTTCCGAATCTGACCCCGACGCAAACGCCCGACGCGCTCCGGCAACCGCCTGCTTTCTCGACAAGCAGCATCAATGTCGTTGATCCGGACATCCAATTTCCCGAGAATCATCAATGGTTTGCGGGGATCCAGCGTGAGCTGTGGGGAGGCAATGTCCTTGAGATCAATTACATCGGACGCCGCGGCACACACTTATTCGGTGCCTATGACGTGAACCAGGTCGACATCAACGCTAGGGCCTTTGGGGAAACTTTCCTTGAAGCATTCAATCGGGTCCGTGGTGACGCCGCTTACAACAGTCCGCTGATAAACGCTCTGTTTACCGGTAATCCGGCGAACAACGCCGGTACGGCCACGTTCCGGGCACAGGCGACCATCCAGACGACTCTGTCAGCCAGCACAACTGGAGGCAGTGTCGCTAACGCCGCTGCATTTGTTTCGCAGCGGACTTGTCAGACAGCGGATGTCACGGCCGGGATCTGTACCTCGACCGGGCAGCAGTTGTTGAGCAGGACGATCAGTAACCCATTCTTCTTCCAGCCCTATCCGCAGTTTTCTGGTGCGCTCAATGTGCTCGATACCAACGGGCTTTCCCGCTATAACGGTCTTGAGTTCATTGTCAGAAAGCGTTTCAGGAAGGGTCTCAGCTACCAGGCTGCATACACCTATTCGGTCTCCAAGGACACGCGGTCATGGGATCCGACATTTGCAACTGCCAACCGGGGAAGCGCTCAATCGGCATCCAGCACGCCTTTTGACCTAAGGGACCCGTCGTTAAACTACTCATGGTCCGATTTTGATCGCCGGCATGTTTTCCAGGCGTTCTATACCTATGAATTGCCATTTGGCCGCGGACGTATGTGGGGTACGGATATGCCGCGTGCCCTAGACTGGATCGTCGGCGGTTGGCAGGTCTCAGGCCTTTTCAATCTCGCGTCAGGCAGGCCGTACACGTTCTATTCCGGACGAAATACGGTGAGCAACGCGGTGCAGGCCACGGTAAACTGTAGTAGCTGTCCACGTAACCTCGGTAGTTATTCAGAGGTTAATGGAATACCGACATGGTTTACAGCCGAACAGCTTGCTGGCATTTCGCAGCCCGGTCCTGGAGAACAGGGAAACACCGGCCGAAATTACTTTATCGGACCGCGTCAGTTCAACACCGACGCGTCGCTTTCGAAGAAGTTCCGGTTTAACGAGCGAGTCAACTTCGATTTGCGGGTCGATGCCAAGAACCTAACGAACTCGCCTACTTTTGGACTTCCAGATGCAGCAATGCTTTTCACCAGTGCATCCGTTGGGCAGATCAACAACTCTGTGCTCAGCTTTTCCCGAAGGATCCAGTTCTCTGGAAAGTTGAATTTTTAGAGACCGGGTATAGGATCAAGGCCCCGCCGCTTTAACGCGTCGGGGCCTTTTTTTCTAAGAGGTCAATTATTTCTTACCGAGTCGCGCACGTGCAGCCTTCTGAATAAGCTGTGCAGCACGGGGAAGTGCGTCGACGGCTTTGACTATCTGGGGGTCGGCATTGATAAGCACTTGATCTGCGGGGGCAGCCCCGTGAGTTGCCATCACGAGATAATAACTTAACCGAAGTCGGATATAATCCCGTTCACCCTCCAGGGCTTTTCTGGTAAAGCGATATCGCGGGTGCGATAAAAGGAACTCATCGAACGAAGACATTAGGCTGTCGGAAACTACAGGGTCACTAGCATTGACACCCTTTGTACTGGGCTGGCCGACACCACGATTGTGGTTTCCGGGGACCCTCCCGTTAATGACATTTCGAGCGAAAGTGAATATCGGATCGAGCAGGGCGGCCTGTTTCGCTGTGATCTTTTCAGCTTTTAAAGGTTCGTCAGGTTGAATGCCGTCGCCGCCATAAACGCGCCGATTGGTAACGGTTCGGGCCTCGAAAAATGATCTTCCGATTGCCGAGCCGGGCGTTTTCTTGTTGTAGTAGTCGTAGAGATCGACGCTTGAATAATCCCGCTGGATCGACCGTCCTGAGGGCGTCAGATATCTGGCCGTGGTGAGGGTCAGACCTGCACCTCCGGGCAGGTCGATAACCGTCTGTACAAGCCCTTTCCCGTAAGTCTTTTCGCCCATGATGATGGCCCGGTCGTCATCCTGAAATGCTCCGGCCAGGATTTCTGACGCGGAGGCCGTGTTCTGGTTGACCAGCACTACAAGAGGCATCGTCTCCGGCGCGGCGTTGCGTGATACCCAGTTACGATTGTCCAGCGGCGATCGGCCGCGTTGCGTAACGATCTTAGTACCGGCAGGCAGAAACTTTTCAGCTACTCGGACCGCCTGTTCGAGAATACCGCCGCCATTATCTCGCAGGTCCAGTATTAGAGAACGCACTCCCTGGCGCTTGAGGTCTCGTATGGCACGGTCAAATTCGTCGGCGGTCGTATAATTAAATCCACTAGTAAGATCCACGTAGCCGACCCCCGGTTTAAGAAGATAGGCGTCAGAGATCGCCGGCTGTGAAACTGAGTTCCGTTTGAGGTCGATAGTTTCCGCCCGAAGCGTCGATACTCGCTCAATCGTAAGGCGTAGTGTCGTCCCGGCCTCGCCGCGAATTTTGTCTCGTACAACCGACGAGCCGAGGCCTCTTGTATTTTCCCCGTTGACAGCGATTATCCGGTCGCCGAATTGAAGCCGGGCGACGGCAGCAGGTGAATGAGGGAAGACTGCCAAAACATACGTGTCATTTGATTGTCCGTCATTATAATCTGCAATGGTTGCGCCGATGCCGGTATAACCGCTCTTCTGTTCCGCCAGCAGGTCTTTCCACTCATTATTGTCGTGAAAATTCGAATGAGGGTCCAGAGTGTGGAGCATCTGGGTAAGAGCTGATTTCGCGGTCGATGCCGGATCAAGGTTATTTGCGCCGATATGGTTGCCGAGAACGATCGCCTGGGCTTCGCGGAGGTCGTCCGTGATACGCCTGGTTGTCGACGGATTGGACCGCGGCCCGCCTGCCCCGCCGGATGCCGAGAATGTGCTGCCTGGTTTTATTTTAAATGGGTCAGAGGGCTCTAAAAGGGGCGATCGCAATTGAGCCGTGATCTGTAATGCGGCGGCCAGCACAACGATGGGAAATATAGCGATTCGACGCTGATTCATAGCCCCCCAAAATACAGTTAACCCTACGCGCTGGAAAATTCAGTCCACGCTATAAAAAAGACCGGCGATCTTGGCGGCACCCAGCGACCACCGGTCACATTTTTGTTTGACTATGGTAAATGTTCAAAGAGACAGGGATTCCAGATAATTCGCGTCAAGAATATAGGAGCGGCGGGCAGCTGCCTCATAGCTGGCCGGGTCGGTTAACATCGATTGCATTTTCAGGCTCAAAATGTTCTGATAAAAGTTAATGCGATTACCGATTATTGTTGGCTGGGAAGCCCGTTTTTTCGGTCAATCAGTCAACGATCTGAGAGTCAAAACCTATGTCAGATAGCTTCAAACTTCCGCCACTTGAACTCGAGGAATACACAGTCGAAAATGGCCTTCGCGTAGTTCTCAACGCTGATATGGCGATTCCTGTTGTGTCGGTAGCTGTTTACTATAATGTCGGTTCTCGCAATGAGCGGGAGGGGCGGACAGGGTTTGCCCACCTATTCGAGCACATGATGTTCCAGGGCTCTGAGAATGTGCCAAAAGCAGGCCATTTTCAACACATTATGAAGTGCGGCGGGACTATGAATGGCACGACGTCGAGCGAGCGAACCAACTATTACGAAACGCTGCCCGCCAGCCAGTTGCCGATGGCTCTTTGGCTCGAATCGGACCGCATGCGTTCGCTCGCCGTCACCCAGGAAAATCTCGATAACCAACGCGAGGCTGTTAAGGAAGAAAAACGTCTTCGCTATGACAATCAACCGTATGGTCAGATCTTCGACCTGATCAACGAGATGATCTATAAAAATTTCGCCAATGCTCATTCAACCATCGGCTCGATGGAACATCTTGATGATGCGACGATCGATGATGTGCAGGAATTTTTCCGGATATATTACGCACCAAACAATGCGGTTCTCGTCCTTTCCGGCGCCTTTGACCCGGAGGTTGCGAAAAAATTGATCGAAACATATTTTGGAGATATCCCTTCGCAGCCGTTGCCGCCGGACCTGGACGTGAGCGAACCTCCCGAGGTGGCGTCGAACTATAGGGAATGGGACGATAAACTCGCTCCTTTCCCAGCTTTCCTGATCGGTTGGAAGATACCGCCACGCCGTTCCCCGGAGTTTCATGCCCTGTATCTTGCCGGCAAGATCCTTTACGACGGTGAAAGCTCGCGTCTATATCAAAAGCTTATGAAGGGCGACGAGTCCGTCATCCAGTTGTTTGGATTTACGGATGAACGTAGAGGGCCGTCCAGCATATTTGTAGGAGCAATTCCAAAACCCGAAAAGGACCTGAGCCAGATCCGTGAAGCGATAATGAATGAGATCCGCGATCTTGCCGCTCACGGGCCTACCTCAGAGGAAATGGAAAAAATCGAGAATCAGATAGTTAACGATGCCGTCCGAATGAGGCAGTCGTCGATGTCGCGGGCACAGCAGATCGCTGAATATGCCTTGTATGACGGAGATCCGAATATCGTCAATTCCGAGCTATACGACCTTTTGGCGGTAACAGCAGATCAGATCCGTCATGCCGCCGGCGTGTATCTAAACACCGAAAACCGGGCGCTACTCGACGTGGTCCCAGCGGGCAAAGGTTGATTTTTAACAGCTGTATGCCAGAGGAAATGCCCTGTGAATTGCAAACGGGCGAGTTTTTATGACACCAGATATTCGACGAGATCCACCAGCGCCGCTCGAACCGGTACCTTTTGATATATCGAGGCCGATCGAGGAAACACTTGAGAACGGCCTCCGGGTGATCATTTTTGAGAATGACCGTTTGCCGCTTGTCAGTTTCCGGCTTGCGTTTAACTTGGGCGATATCAATGACCCCGCCGATTTCACCGGTCTTACATCGGCAATGGCCTCGATGCTTACCGAGGGCACGCAGGAATATTCGAGTCGGCAGCTTGCCGAAAAGATCGAGCGTCTCGGCGCCAGCATCTCGGCAAGCGCGTCCGACGATTTCACGGTTATCGCCGCGTCGTCGCTATCGCTCTACAGTTCAGAGATTCTTCATCTTTTGTCCGAGATCGTGCTTACACCGACATTTCCTGAAGAGGAACTGGACCTTTATCGTCGCAACACGGTTGAAAACCTCAAATTCCAGCGATCTCAGCCCGGATTTCTCGCCGGCGAACAAGCGGCGCGTCTTGTCTATGGTAATCACCCGTATTCCAAGGCTTCGCCGAGACCCGAGGACATTGAAAAGCTCGATCGCGAGACGCTGGTCAAATATCACGCCAAAAATCTGGTCCCAAACAATGCGATCTTTATCGTAGTCGGCGATGTAGACCGAAATGAGCTAATAGAAGAGATGAATCACCTCTTTGGCGATTGGCAGCCGCGTGAGGCATCTGTAGAAAACTTTCAAGAGCCCCCCCGGCGTGATTCGCGCACCTTGACATTGGTCGATCGTCCGGGTTCGGCGCAATCCAATATAGTTCTTACCAATCTTTGTATTAAACGGACCGACCCTGATTACTTCCCGCTGATCGTGATGAACCAGGTCCTCGGGGCGGGAGCTTCGTCCCGAGTGTTCATGAACCTGCGTGAGGAAAAAGGCTATACTTACGGAGCCTATACAAGGCTCGGCACAAAGCGGCTCGCAGGTGATTTCGAGGCGACAGCCGAAGTTAGGACCGCTGTCACAGGCGAGTCGCTGAAGGAATTTTTCTTCGAACTTGACCGCATTCGCGACGAAACGGTAGGTGATGAGGAACTAAGGGACGCAAAAGCTTT
This sequence comes from Pyrinomonadaceae bacterium, assembly GCA_041751355.1. Classification (GTDB taxonomy): domain Bacteria; phylum Acidobacteriota; class Blastocatellia; order Pyrinomonadales; family Pyrinomonadaceae; genus OLB17. Next base: position 7,503 of record JBGSXN010000061.1, on the reverse strand, counting down.
TCTCACCGGCGTGTTTCCGCTAAGGGCCGAAACACAAGAGGGGCTAACAAACTTGATCGTAAACCAGCACCTCTTCGGATTGCCTGAGGATTACTTGCAAACTTATAGAGAGAACGTCGAGGCCGTAACAGCCAGAGACGTCAAACGCGTAGCCAACTTACATATCAGGCCAGAGGAAATGGCGGTTGTGATTGTCGGGGATGCGGGGGAAGTACTGCCGCAGGCCCGGCCGTTTGCCGATTCTGTAGAGATATATGATACGGAGGGAAATATGCAGGACGAAACCAAATACGTTGTAGGGGACGATGCCGAAACCGCCGACGTAGCGGGGAAGTGGTCTCTGAATATCGATTTTCAGGGTCAGCGGCTGCCGGTAACAATGTCTCTTGAACAGAATGGCAGCGAAGTAACTGGCGAACTCGAAACAATGCTCGGTAACGGGCAGATCGCCGACGGCAGGGTCACTGGCAGTAAGCTCGTTGCCACCGCACAAGCGGAAATGCAGGGAAGTTCGATCGAATTCGCGATCTCAGGAAAGGCGGACGGCGATGAGATGACCGGCACGATAACCGCCCCGATCGTTCCCGACCCGCTTTCATTCTCCGGTTCAAGACAGACGTAAAGAATTTAACCGCGAAAAACACGAAACATGCGAAAAGAAGAAATTCTTCTTCACATTCGCATGTTTCGCGTATTTCGCGGTAATAATTTCTTAAGGTTGTGCGAATTGGATGATCGCGAATGGAGCACCCGAGGGCTCGGCAACCAGTGAGATCCGTCCCACGCCCGGAGCATCGAATGGCGGCACACGGACGGTTCCTCCGTGTTCAGTTATCTTTTTGGCCGTAGCGTCGGCGTTTTCAACTGCAATATAAGTACTCCAGTGCGATGGCGGAGGCTCAGGTCCCCAATCCTCATTGATGGCCATCATTCCGCCATAAGCGGTGTCATCGATATGGATCTCCTTGTAATCCATTTCCGTCACCTTGGTCTGTTCCAATGTCCAGCCAAACAGCTTCGAATAAAATTCAAGAGCGGCAGGCAAGTCTTTCGTGGCGAGCTCACGCCAGCAGATCTCGCCCTGTTTCGGTATATTAAATTCAGCCATGATGCCCTCCTTCCTGCATTGTGAAAGTCGCGAACATTGCGCCGGTCGGGTCCTCAATAATAGCCATTCGCCCGACATTTGGAATGTCCTCGGTCTTATGGACCTTTCCACCGAGTTCGGTCGCCAACTTCGCATTTTCGTCCACATTCTCGACCGCAATATAAGTCATAAAATGCGGTGGAGGCGGATTGCCGCCAAACCACTCGGGGTTTAGCTCGTAAAGCCCTCCGGCCGGGTAACCTCCGCCGATCGAGAATTCGTTATATTCGATACCTCCGGCATTACTCTTTTTGAATTCCCATCCGAAAACGTTCTTAAAGAATTCTTTCGACTTTGCGGCATCCGTCGTCGCGATCTCTGTCCAGCAAAACGTGCCCGGTGAAGGTCCCGCCATGCCGGCCTTTTCAGTTGCTTCTTCTGGCATAAGGTTTCTCCTCGTGTGAATTAGAAAGTAAATTTTGGGGATCGATGTGTTTACGCATTCGGAAACAGTTTTGTTCTGACGTAATGTTTTGGGCCGCGGTCCGCCGGATATTGAGGCTCCATGGAGTAAAGTCGTGACGAAAGGCGGCCCAAAACACCGATTTGCAGCTTTGGTTATTCTAGCCGGCACGCCGCAAGCCTGCGACGTTTCGCTGCATATTCTGTAAGTGTTCGATCAGGTCTGATGCTGCACGCTTCGAAAGCTCAGTGACGCCGCAGTTCATGATCTGAGCACACTCATGCTCGGCGTCTAGATTCGCTTCCCGTGCCAACGCTCGGATCATATTGAGCTGCTTGCCGGTCACCATATCACCGACGGTTTTTGCCACGGGATCCGCCGCTCGAACTGTTTCGGCACCGACTGCATTCTCTTCCTGATCGATCGAATCGAATTCACGCTTGTAAAGATCTCGGGCGATACCGAATTTCACTGCCGCCCTCTTCAGGGCGTCGTGTTCGGCCTTCTTGATCCCTGTTTCGTTTATCGCCCGCCCGGTCCCGATGCCTTCCCGGGTCACGCCGTCTATCGTAATGGCGACAGTAACGGTGACTATATCGCCGATCGATCGAATGTCCTTTACGCTGTGCCCCCAATTTGGGGCGTTCTCGTCGAGAATGTCGGCTACCGTGTGCCACTCGACATACTCGACCATATGGACATTTCCATTGTTGTCCCGCCGCCCGGCACGTTGTCGCACCAGGTTTGGGTCCACAGTCTTCCGAAGTTCTCTAAGCGTGGAAGAAAAATCCAGGACGTTATCCGGGGCCCCGATCGACTCAGACGTAGAGATCCCTACCGTTTCGTTTAATGTGTTTCGTTTCATTTCTTATCTCCGTGTGTAAATGTAAATCGAATTGGGGCGCGGTCTAAAGCCGATTGTCTGGAGCCGGATTACCTAACGTCCGTCTTCGAGTTTCTGTTCGCCGCGTGTCAGACTGCACGCAACTCAGTAATTACCTCCCTTCGATGCACTGGTCCGCGAACCGTTGCATCGATGAAACAGTGTACCAGACTAATTTAGTTGTTGCAAGCACGAAACAAAGTGTTGCATTCAAAAAAAAGGTGTGATATGTTTTATCTGTGAAATGAAGTCCATCAGTGACACTTGATATTCATGGAGGATAGAAACTAAAAATATGGGATTCAAAAATGAAAGTTTAATAAGCACGGTCGAGTTGGGAAAGGCAATCAAGCGACGCCGAGAGGAGTTGAAATTGAGCCTTCGCGATGTTGCTGACGAGACCGACGTTTCCGCCTCGACGCTGTCGCGGATAGAGAACGGTACAGGACGCCCCGATGCAGATAATATTGCGCGTCTTACCCGGTGGCTTGATATACCCGTTGATCGTCTGATGACAAAGCACTCGTCAAAAGACGTAGAACCGGTCATTTACTACCCGCACGAAGCGACGCCTGAGATCATCCAGGCCCATCTTAGGGCTGACCGTAACCTCACGCCGGAGACGGCTAACGCGCTTGCCGAGCTATTTCGCGTGGCCTACGAGCAGTTCAGTAACAAGAAATAAAAGGATAACCGAAACGACACAATGAAAAACACGGATAGCAGATTCTCCGGATTTGAATTAGGCGGTATCGACACAACGTTTGTGTTGTTTTTTCTGGCTTTAGAATACGGGCGTGCGGTAAACGTATTTTCCTTTGACGGCCTGATCATGGGCGTCACGGTACTGATGGTCCTTGTGCTTCCGTATTTCCTGCCATCGCTTACTGAAAGGCCTTTATTCGCAAACTGGCTGATCGGACGCGGGTTCGTAGCCGTCGCAGCAGTCGTGCTCGGTTTTGGGATCAGTCAGTGGACCGGCACGATGCTTCCTGAGGGAGTGCGTTTTGTACCGATGACATTGCTGATACTCGCGTCGATGATCAGCTGCTATATCCAGTTTTACAGTGTGATGAAACTCCGCCTGGCAAAATAGGCAAAAGGCGCCCGGCGAGAGCTAAAATCCGCGTGTGTTTCGGGAACACACGCGGATTTTTTCGGATTGATGTATGTTATAACGTCTGTTATATTGGTGATGTTAAGTAGCAGGCAAAGGTATATACATATGACAAACACACTGAAAATAACGGCAATCGGAAATTCTTTCGGCGTCATTTTGCCAAAGGAGGTTTTAGAAAAGTTGCGGGTTTCGAAAGGCGACTCCTTATTAGCCATCGAGACGTCGAACGGTATTGAGTTGACCCCATTCGATCCGATAGTCGCAAGACAGATCGAAGTAGCCGAACGTATCATGCGCGAAGATCGGGACGTTTTACGTAAACTCGCGGAATAACATGGATATAGAGTGGGTTGTGATTGGTACTGCTCTAGCGTTGCACAAACGTCAGATTGCCGAACACGGTGGCAGCGACGGGCTACGGGACCAAGGTCTGCTTTCGTCTGCACTAGCCAGACCGCAAAATCTGTTGGCTTACACTGACGATCCGGATATAGCTGCCCTGGCTGGCGCGTCTGCGTTTGGCATTGCTAAGAACCATCCGTTTATAGACGGCAACAAGCGAACTGCTCTCGTTGTAATGCGTACCTTTCTTAGCGTAAATGGTTACGATCTCAAAGCGTCCCAAGAAGAAAAATACATAACTTTCCTAAGCCTCGCCGATGGAAGCCTTAGCGAAGCGGAACTCGTCGACTGGATTCGATTACACTTGATCGAATTGCTCTGAATGTATCTAGACATCAGACGATATTTATTACGGGTCGTTTCTGGGTATCAAATCGTTTCGTCCAAACAGTCCCAATCCCATCGGTTAGCCGATTCATTGACGTAGATTCGGCTATCGTCAATTAACTGACTTAAGCAGTCGAAACTTGGGTTACTGTCGGATCGGCAATCGGAGTTTCAGCTTCAAAGGTAAGTTCATAAATCGTTTGAACCTGTTTTACTAATTCCAAATACTGTCCTGGTGTTAAAGCCTGTGCTCCATCGCAGAGGGCGTCTTCGGGACAGGGATGAACTTCTATGATGAGGCCGTCTGCTCCGACGGCGACTCCGGCCCGGGCCAGAGGAGTGACCAAATAGTTGTGGCCGGTGCCGTGCGAAGGGTCGACTATTACGGGAAGGTGAGTGGCCCGATGAATGGCGGGAACTATCGAAAGGTCCATCGTATTGCGGGCGTGGTTGGCAAATGTGCGAATGCCGCGTTCGCAGAGGATAACATCGTAGTTTCCTTCAGCCATGATGTACTCGGCAGCTAGCATCAGTTCGTCCAGCGTGGCGGATAATCCCCGTTTTAGAAGAATCGGCTTTCGCGTCTGCCCTACATACCGCAATAGTGAAAAATTCTGCATGTTGCGGGCCCCGATCTGGATGCAGTCGCCGTATTGCTCGACGGCATCGACACCGTGCTCGTCCATTGCCTCGGTAACGATATTTAGCCCAAACTGGTCCCGGACCTCGGCCAGCATCTTTAGTCCGTCAACCCCCAATCCCTGAAACGCATACGGCGAAGTGCGCGGCTTAAAAGCACCCCCCCGAAAAAAGCGTGCACCGCTTTCGGAAACGGTTTTTGCGGTTGAAAACACTTGATTGGGGTTTTCGAGAGCACAGGGGCCGGCGATGATTGCAAGTTCAGGCCCGCCGATCGTCGCATTGCCGACTTTGACGATCGATTTTTCCGGACGCAGGTCCTTTGAGATCAATTTATATGGCTTTGTGACGCGAATTGCATCAGCAACGCCGGGGAGATTCTCAAAATGCGCGGGATCGATCGATCCGGGATTTCCGGTCACACCAATTGCCGTTCGGTTTTCACCGGGCAGGGCGTGGCCGCGATATCCCAGCGTGTTAATAACCTCGAGAACTCTTTCGATGTCAGACGCCGAAGCGTCCGCTTTCATTACGATCAGCATAACTTAGTACTTCCTGGTAACAACAAAACTCTAACTGTAATTTTCACTACCCGTTTTTGCAAATTGCGGCAGCAGCTGCCGGACAAACGCTTCGATGCGACCGACACAATCGCCTTCGCGTCCGGTTCGTTCAATTTCAGCCACGATTGCAGAACCAACAACCGCCGCGTCAGCATATCGCCACACCTCGCCGATCTGTTCCGCAGTGGAAATTCCAAAACCGACGGCCACGGGCAGATCGGTAAACTGCCTAACGCGGTTTACAAGTATTTCGGCTTGTGAACTCGTTTCGGACTGGACGCCTGTCACGCCTGCACGTGAAACTGCATAAATAAACCCGCGTGCATTACGGCAAATATTTTCAAGGCGTTGATCGCTGGTTGTCGGGGCGACCAGGGAGATCAGGTCGATGTCGTTTTGGGAAAGACGGTTAGAGATGGATCCCGCTTCCATCTCTATGACGTCGGTCAGCAATACACCGTCGATCCCCGGTCCGCTCTGGCAAAACTCTTCGATCCCGAACCGCAGGAACGGATTATAATACGTAAACAATACGAGGGGCACATCGGTTCGTTCGCGTATCCTCGCTGCGAGAGCTACGACGTCAGTAAATGTCGTACCTCGTTCCAATGCTCGAGCCGACGATCTCTGAATGGTCGGCCCATCGGCCATCGGATCGCTGAAGGGAACTCCGAGTTCGATCACGTCGGCTCCATGTTCCGCCAGCTTCAGCGCTATTTCAAACGAAGTGGCGAGATCTGGGTCGCCTGCAGTGATAAAGGGAATAAATCCCTTTCGGCCCAAACTTCTCATTTCGGCAAACTTTTCAGCGATACGGCTCATTTGGCCCTCCGATCCAATTCGTCGTGTATAGTGCTGATGTCCTTGTCGCCGCGGCCGGATAGATTGACGATCATGATGTGTGATTTGGGCAGATCAGGTGCGATCTTGATCGCGTGTGCAACGGCGTGTGATGATTCCAAAGCGGGGATAATGCCCTCGGTTTCTGCAAGCGTTGTGAATGCGGCTAGAGCCTCTTGATCAGTAGCAAAAGTGTATTCTACGCGGCCGGCATCATGTAGAAATGCATGCTCGGGACCGATCGAGGCGTAGTCGAGCCCCGCAGAGATGGAATGCGTCGAAGCGATCTGCCCGTTCTTGTCTTGGAGTAGATAGCTTTTTGTCCCCTGAAGTACGCCGACATTGCCGCTCGCCATAAACCTCGCTGCATGCTGCCCAAGATCTCCGCCACGGCCGCCTGCTTCGACACCGATCATTCGCACGTCATCGTTGAGAAAGGGGTGAAACAGCCCGATCGCGTTTGACCCGCCGCCGACGCATGCAACAAGCGAATCGGGAAGTCGAGCTTCGCGCTCGATTATCTGTTCACGTGCTTCGCAGCCAATGACACTTTGAAAATCGCGAACCATCAACGGATACGGGTGGGGCCCAAGAGCAGAGCCTAAAAGGTAATAGGTGGTATCGACGTTGGTCACCCAATCCCTTAAGGCCTCGTTGATAGCATCCTTGAGCGTGCACGAACCGGAATCGACGCCTCGCACCTCTGCACCCAATAGCCGCATTCGAAAAACGTTCACTTCCTGACGTCGCATGTCCTCGGTGCCCATGTATACGACGCATGCGAGGCCAAAAAGCGCACAAACAGTTGCCGTGGCTACGCCATGCTGCCCCGCACCGGTCTCGGCTATAATACGCTTTTTGCCCATTCTGCGGGCGAGCAGGATCTGGCCAAGGCAGTTATTTATCTTGTGGGCACCGGTGTGATTGAGGTCTTCGCGTTTTAGATAGATCTTCGCCCCGCCGAGCGTTTCCGTCAGGCGCTTCGCTAAATAAAGCGGCGTTGGCCGTCCGGAAAAATTTCGTAGCAGATCATCCAGTTCCGCTTGAAACGCCGCGTCGTCACGAATTGAAAAATACCCGCCTGTCAGTTCATCGAGCGGCGCGGCCAGCGTCTCGGGCACAAATCGCCCGCCGTATTCTCCCCAATAGCCGCGTTCGTCTGGTTGGTAATTAGTCATG
>JBGSXN010000060.1:0-10508 GCA_041751355.1 Pyrinomonadaceae bacterium | reverse complement strand
TTTAGCTTCGTTGACCTTGAGCTCACGGCCATCGACTTCTTTGCCGTTCAGCTGCGAGATGGCGTTTTCGCCCTCTGCCTGTGACGACATTTCGACGAAAGCAAATCCGCGTGAGCGGCCTGTTTCGCGATCTTCGATGATATTTGTCGATTCTACGGTTCCGATCTCACCAAAGAGGTCGTTCAGATCCTGATTCGTTGTGTTGAAGGAAAGATTTCCTACATAAAGTTTCATTGACATTGTTTATATTTACCTTATTCCCTTTTCGGGAATTTCTAAAAGAAGCTATCGAATCGCGGATCTTCGGAAACAAAAGAAATTGCAGCGAAGGGCTACGATCTCGGATACTCAATTACTACTGAGAGTGACTTCTAAATTAACTAACACGGGCCTGCTCTCAAACTTATCCAAAATCGTTAAAGACGAAGCGCGAGGACTTTTCCCTCGCGAGAGTAGGATTAACATTTACTATGATGCATCTTTGGCCAATGAATAGCAAATTGTTTTTATGAACGGAAATAAATAGAATTACAGCACCTAAATGAATACGAGCGGCGTTACAGATCTATTGATCAAATTCTCGAACGGCAAACGCGAGGCCGTCGACGAACTATTGCCGCTGATCTATGACGAATTAAAACGCATCGCCGCGAACTATCTACGCCGCGAACGGAGCGGCCACACGCTGCAGCCTACTGCCCTGGTCAACGAAGCCTATATGAAAATGATCGACATCACACAGGTGTCGTGGCAGAATAAGGCCCATTTTATCGGTGTTGCAGCCAACCAGATGCGGCGAATACTGGTCGATCACGCTCGTCAGCATAATGCCCAAAAACGCGGCGGCGAATTTCACATCCTCACCCTCAACGAAGAGATCGACAAGGCCGATGAACAGAGTGCCGATCTTATAGCCCTCGATGACGCACTAACTGAATTGGCAAAGGTCGATGCCGTCAAGGCCCACATCGTCGAGCTGAGATATTTCGGCGGGCTGACAACTGAAGAAACCGCCGAGGTCCTCGGCGTTGCGCCGATCACGATCAAACGCCACTGGAAAATGACTAAGGCATGGCTTTACGGGCAATTGACCGCAAAACAATAGCCAATAGTACGCTGCCTGGCGTGACGATACCAGCGTAAAAATGGATGATGGTGCCCCGTACATGGACACCATCATCCGATTCGCGTAGGAACGCCTTATGGATACTCGAAGCACCCCTTGAAGATTGAAACCCAAGCCTGAATATTCTTAAAGCTTTTTACGCGAACATGAAGGTCACTAAGCACCTGGGGAGGATTTTGGAAACTCCACCGGGTCTGATCATCTAGGCAGATATTCAACTTTATCCAATGACCCTGATGCAAGAATAGCTCAATCAAAAGATGGCGTCTGTGCGTTATCGCACAACGGTATTCGATTAAATATTATATATTTAGTATCATCACTTCACTTAGCGAATCAATTAAGGCAAGGTCGGCGGGAGGGCCGATGAAAACAGCAAATATTCCAACATCGGAGAGTCCCGCGGACAATCATCTGCTGGCTGCGTTGCCACCCGACGATTATGGCCGAATAAAGCCGCATCTCGAATCTGTCTCGCTTACTCTGGGCGAGGTCCTATACGAGTCGGGCGACCGGATGACGCACGTTTTTTTCCCAACAACGGCGATCATTTCCCTGCTTTACATAATGGAAAACGGCAATACGGCCGAGATCGGGATAGCGGGCAATAATGGGCTGATCGGTGTCGCACTGTTTATGGGCGGAAATACAACGTCTAACCGTGCGGTCGTCCAAAGCGCGGGCCGAGCCTTTCGCATGAAGCCCGAAGCCCTACGCGAAGAATTCAAACGCGGCGGCGTATTTCAGGACATATTACTCCGCTACACTCAGTCGCTTATGACCCAGATCTCGCAGACAGCCGTCTGCAACCGGCTGCACACTGTCGAACAGCAGCTTTGCCGCTGGCTGTTAATCAACCATGATCAGCTTCCGGCTGACACGCTGGTGATGACCCACGATCTCGTTGCCAACATGCTCGGGGTCCGACGCGAAGGCGTGACGCTCGCTGCCGGTCATCTGCAGGACTTGGGTTATATCAAATACTCCCGGGGCACCGTCAACATCCTGGACCGGGCAGGTCTCGATGCCGTTTGCTGTGAATGCTATCAAGTCGTCGCCGACGAATACGACCGCCTGCTCGGCGCATACATCCGAAAAAACCTCGTCCGAAAAGGGTGCTGAGATCGGGGGATGGCACTGATTTTCAAAGATCCATTAAGTCCGTGGCGATCTTACATCCAATTCGCTTTTCTGGATATACCCGATGGCACACTTGTCACAGTTGGCTCACTTAGCACAAAAGTCATGGAAAGAAAGTTAGTTTACATCCCGATCCGATCCGAGGCCGTCAAACCTGCTTATGTATGTTTTGATACGATCTGTTTTGGTAATGACGTTTCTTGCGGCTGTTGCATTCGGGCAGATTCAGGCACCGAAAGCTATCAATTCACCCGATCCTATCTATCCGCCTGAGGCGGCCGAGATGGGCCTCGGCGGTACCGTAGTGGTTTATGTCGAGTTGGACAAGAAAGGCGAGGTATCGGTCAAGAATGCATTCGGACCTGTTGCACCTTGCTCGAACCTCGACGACAGGCGGGCCGCGAAGATCCGCGAGGCGGTCATCAGTGCGGCAAAAAAAGCGCGATTCGAGCCTGCGTTGAAAGACGGCAAGCCGACGAACATCGAGCTGTCGCTGACGTTTCGATTCGACAGGACCGGAGAGCCGGCCCGCCCCCGGGGCGAAGGCCTTGAGGGCAAAAGAGTTGTCGAAGCAGGAGTATTACAGGGACGGGTAAGGCATCTGGCCCGGCCCGATTATCCAGCCAGCGTGCGAGCAATGCTGATATCGGGAGTGGTTCCCGTAAGCGTGCTAACCGACACCAACGGCAAGATCGTAGCAGCAGCCGCGATCGGCGGGCACCCACAGCTTCGTCATTCTGCCGCAACCGCGGCGTGCAAGTCGTCGATCGAGCCGGTTATCTTAAGCGGCGTCCCCGTCGAAGTCACCGGCGTTATCAACTACACCTTCAATCGTTAACCTTCTCAGAGCGAGGAGCTTCTGCTATCGCAGACACTTGCTGCAATTGCCGTTCGGTTCGGTAATTACAATTCTGAACGTCTTGACGGATGTTCCGCGACACTGTAAATGATCGGTGCGGCGTCGAGATATATTCCTAAGAGATCAGGGAGGTCTAATCGCCCCGAGACTCACGCCCCCTTGTCAGGTGATCATCTGTATCCGCCCCCGAACGCGCGGCCGTCGGATCTGGAAGGGAGGTCAAGTAATCGAGGGAGGACCGTTTGCCGGACGAATTTGCGGATGGGCCACCAGCTCGCCTCATTATGAGTTCCGCTAATCGAACCTAATCTCGGATTGGAAGCGGACGGATAGCGTCGCGATAAATTGTATCCACACTTGGCAAACTGCCTCAATTTAACATCGATTGCAGTCTGAGTAACGACTAATAAGTGAAAACGCATTCGGCAATTATGATTTTCATGCGACAAGACTAAGATCGTCGAGAAAGCTGATCTCCTACGAAAACAATTTCACACCCGTTTTCTTTGCGGCTTTTTTCAAGCCTTCGTCGAGTGTAGCGAGGGGTATGTCGAGCCGGACGGCCAATTCGAGATAAGACGCGTCGTAGGACGACAGTTCATGAGCACGAGCTAGTTGCAGAGTGTCGGAGAGGGCATGTTCGAATGTGTCTGAGTCACACTCAATATCCAGGCCCCGCAGCATCTCGATAAAGGTCCCGCCTTGGTCTGCAGTCACCTGATTCTTTGCCTCGGCCCGGGCAAGAACGTTTGCGACCTCGAGTCCCCAGGTGACCGGCACGATTGCACTCCAATTTGTCATTGACGCTAAAACCTTGTCAGCATACGCAAGATCGGGCGTACTGCCATCCTCGAAAAACCAACGCATTGTGACGGAATTATCGAGGACAAAATTCATGCGCGGCCCTCTTCGATAAGTGCCTTGATGTTTACACCCTTGATCCGGCCCGACCGGATAAATGCCTGAAGACGCTTGACCGCCTCGATCTTGTTTTTCGAGCGGTCGTTAACGCTCGGCACCAGATCAGCAATCGCTTTACCACGGTTAGTGATCGTAAAGCTCTTTCCCGCTTGTACTTGCCGCAACAATTCGGGAAGCTTCGTTTTCGCCTCATAGGAACCAACCTCTTTTTTCATGATCCGTTCTCCATAGACCAGATTAATAGACCAGTTGGTTTAATGTCAATAATAATCCAGAGTGATGGATGATGAGTGAAAAGTGAATAAGGATAGACGGGACAGGTTGAGTCGCATCCTGGGAGCTGGGTTTCTGCATCTGACATTTTGAGAGGTATTCACTATGAAATTGGTATCTAGCAGGCAGGCGGTGTTGAATGGGTTGACTGTGGTGTTGGCGGCGGTTGTTTTGTATGGCGGGGTTGCGGGGTTATTGGGTGAGGGGGCGGTAAGGCCGGTGGAGGCCCAGTCGGATGTGTTTTTGTCGCGGCGGGTGGATCAGGTCGAGCAGCGATTTTACCAAATCGAATCGCGGCTCAACCGGATGGAGATGGAATCACGGACGGCCGTCAGCACTCCGCGGATGACGGACAATAAGGATATTGAGATCGCATTTTTGCGGTCACAGATCGAAAGCCTGCGGAACCGGCTAGGCGAGGTCGAGTGTGCCCTGCTAAAGGTCGACGAGCGGACGCTGACCGCCGCCCAACGCCGAACCACAGCCGCCGGCGAACCCTGCCGGGGCAACTGGGGCCAGCGGATAACGCTTTCCTCCAGGCCAGGACAGTGAACGGGGAGACCTGCTGACCGCTGACTGCTCAAGGCTGACTGCTGACTGCTGACCGTTCCCTTCTGATATCATAGTATTTAGTTAATGAGGGATAACGGACAAGCGGGTGAGGTGGTCAAGCGGGTGTCGATCTGGCGGCTGGGCGGTTTGCCGCCGCTGGAACTGCTGAAGCGGGTCTGGCACGAGCTATATGAGGGCGGGATGCTGACACACGCGGCTGCCCTGGCGTTTTACTTCTTTTTCGCGATATTTCCTCTGCTGCTGATCCTGGCGACGCTGATGGCCAGGTTTGGCGAGATCGGCGTCAGGCTGCAATCGAGCCTGCTGAGATTTATCAGCCAAATAGCCCCTCCCTCGGCATTTGCACTCGTAAATACTACGCTCGGTGAATTTCGTTCGGCAGAGATCGGGCTGAAATTCTGGCTGGGGCTTGCTTCCGCTTTGTGGCTCGCGTCGCTCGGCATCGCAGCACTTAGTGAATCGCTAAACGTGATGTACGGCGTTCACGAGACGCGCCGATGGCTGCATGTTCGTATATCGGCGATCATTCTTACCGCGGTCCTGATAACCCTGATCGTATTCGCCCTGCTGATCATTCTTTACGGCGGCGAGATCGGCGCCGGCGTTGCCGAGCATTTCGAACGCGGGAGGCTGTTCACGGCATTGTGGACGATTGGACAGGTGCCGCTGGCGATCGTTTTTTCACTGCTGGCGTTTGCGATGGTCTATTATTTTGCTCCGGACCTGAAGGAGCAGAAGTGGTACTGGATAACCCCCGGTTCACTGGTCGGCGTCACGCTGTGGATCGGCGTATCGTCGCTATTCAGGATATACCTACGACATTTTGATATGTACAGCAATAACTACGGCTCGCTGGGTGCCGTCGTCGTGCTGCTGCTGTGGTTCTACCTATCGGGCACCGCCATCCTAATCGGCGGCAAGATCAATGCCGAGATCGAAAATGCGGCCGCCCTGCGCGGTGACCCCGACGCAAAAGTGCACGGTGAAAAAGAGCCAGACTGACAAAAGTCCAAAGTAAAAAGGCAAAAGTAAAAAGTGAAAGATTGGTCACCGCCTAACTAATTGCCCATTACGAACTGCTTATTGACGATTGCCGATTGCCGACTGCCGACCGCTCTATCACACATCCGGGTTATGATCCTCGTTTGAGCCGTCGGCGTGGCTCATTTGCTCCTGACGTTCCTCGCTGACTTGCCCGGCCTCGGTTGATTTGAATCCCGCATCTCCTGCATTCGAGGGAGTGTCTTTGCCTGCGTGTGCAGGTGCAGTTCCCTGTGCTGAGGCCTGGCCGGTACCATAACCGGTCGTCGCTGCCTGGCTTCCGGCTGTGCTTTCGGCCGTGTTCTCGCGCTCGTTATTCTGTTGGTTCTCGGCACGTTCATTCTCGCGCTGAGGGTTCTCATTTTGCTGAGTCATTTTTTTTACCTCCAATTTCTTATTCCAACACGGCGACAATGTGAGTGCAGTATGGCAGAAGACAGAGCAAGAAAGGCGGAGCAAGAAATTTGCATGTCAATATTGCCGTGATACTTTCGCGGCTCGTTTTTCGCTTTACCTTCCGAACGGCATTTTGCCGGAAACTTATTTACGAGGGAGAGCGATCATGAAACGAACAGCAATTATATTAATGACGGCAATATTGGGTTTGTCCGTGACGGCGATGGCCGATGTTAAGGTCAAGACCAAACAGACGATGAGCGGGCAGGTTTCGGAAAACACGACCTATATCAAGGGGAAACGGCAGCGAAGCGAGATGATGGACGGAGCGCTGATCTCGATCACGCAATGCGATCTCGGCCGCGACCTGCAGCTTAATTCTGCGACCAGGACATACATGGTCAACCTGTATGACGACGGCACACCGGTACCGCAGGCAAAGCCCTCGACACAGCAGACAAAGTCAGTTGAGACAACGAAGGGCGGCACGATGTTCGTGACGACCACGATCAAGGACACGGGCGAGCGTAAGCAGATGTTTGGCTACACCGCACGGCATATCATCCAGACGGTTGAGACGGAAACTTCGCCTGATGCTTGTCTTCCCTCGAAGACAAAGATCGAAATGGACATGTGGGTCATCGACGCCGAGTTTGGCCTGGCGTGTACGGCGACTCGTACCTACAGGCAGAATAACGGCGGAAAAGAGGGCGGTTGCAGGGACAGGATCGAGCAAAAAACGATCGGGACGGCAAAATCCGGCTATCCCGTCTATCAAAAGATGACCGGCTTCGACGCGAGCGGCAAGGAAAGCTACTCAATGGTGCAGGAAGTCGTCGAGCTTTCGAAAGCGACGCTCGATGCAAGCCTGTTCGAAGCTCCGGGCGACTATCGCGAGGTCAAAGATTCATCCGAATTGTACGCAGCCGCAGCGACCTCGGCGGTGAATTATAACGGTTCGGGAACTAATGGGGTCAATTACGACGGCGGCAGTGCAAATACTAATCCTTCGCTGCCCCGCTCGAACGGGCTCGGGTCGGCGATCAGCAAGGCAGCCGCACCACAGCAGGATACCCCCGCAGCCGGCGGCTTAGGGGCGAAACAGCCCGGGACGATCAGGCTGGGTATTCCGGCGGTCAAGACCGGCGCCGTAGGCGAGGGGATCTCCGCCGCAGACCTCGCCGCCGCGATCCGCAACACGCTTGGTGAATATCTCAAAGGCACAAGGGTCGAGGTGGTACAGCTTGATGCACGGCTCGCCGGTGCCCAGGCCGAGGAAGCGAAGCAGAAGGAATGCGACTTTGTCCTATATGCGAATGTTTCGCATAAGAAAGGCGGCGGGGGTTTTGGCTTTGGCAAGGTCATGAGCATAGCCGCACCGATGATACCGATGGCAGGCGGCATGGCCGGCGTGGTAGCCAGCCAGGTCATTTCGACAGCTATCAGCGCGTCATCGATGGCTGGTAACGTGAAGAAAAAGGACGAGATGACGCTCGAACTTAAACTTCAGTCGCCCAATGATAATTCGACGCCGCTGGCCAAGCAGTTCAAGGCCAAAGCGCAAAGCGATGGCGATGACATCATCTCGATGATCGTCGAACAGGCGGCACAGGCCATCATCGACGCTGTCGGAAAATAACGCACCGGGGGGGATCAGTGGAACGCGGCAGGGTATATAGGCTGAAAAGGGCGGGCAGTGATGCCCGTCTTTTTTTATGATACCGTCGGCCGCCGATTCCCGCCTTTGTAAATGAGAGGTATCTAAGATCATGAAACTAAATTCAATGAAGGGATTTGCAACGGTAACCCTTATCCTGAACAGCTTTGTTTTTAGTGCGGTGGACGTGGCGGCCCAGAGACGGAGTGCACCGAAGCCGACCACTGCTTCGAATTCACGATCCGCCGGGGCGGCAAAGTCGGTTCAAAAGCCAGTGTGCAGTGGCGGCTGGACCGGTGTCGTAACGTTGACGAAGACCCTGCAGGATTCTCACCAATCTGACGTGCCAGGCATCCGCAAAGAAATGGACCGTATCATCCAGAATACGTCAAGAGATTATCGTTATGTCGGAAAGGCGATCGTCGATAACAGCGATCCGCAGGCCCCGGCGGTCAACTCAAAAATAAACTTCTCTGACAAAGATAAGAGTTATGGTTTGGAGAAGGTATTTGACGCGTGTAATTCGAGGGAAAAAGGCCACTGGTTCACGATTGAAAGCAGTGACGACCGGATCACCACAGCGGAGGCAAGCGGGCCTGCACGTTCATTTAATTTGAGTGTGAATGAACTTAACGGCACTTACAGCCTCAGCCTGCAGCTGCCTCACGCCAAGGGTAAATACAACCGGCAAGAGACGCTGCGGCGGGCGGGACATTGTCAGGCAAAGAACAATGAACCATGGGACCGCACAACCAATGAGGAGCCCAGGATCGAAGGCGAATCTCTGTCCGTCCATAACGAAAAGCTGGATCCGAATGATCCGGACGAGATCTCCGGTTCAAAAGTATGGGGTGATGACGGATCGGGAACAGTGCGTTCGTTCGTGTATAAGGCCACCTGGCGTTTTACACGGTGTCCGCAGAAACTTCTGATAACCGATCTAAAATTCGAGCACCCGGAGTTTCCTAATTATGATCAATGGAAAGAGGTTGTCGAACAGACCGGCACCATCGACGGCAACCTGATAAAGGTCAAAGCAACTGTCCTGAACCTTTCGGGCGAGCCAAAATTCGCCGAGGTCTATTTCAAGGAAACCTATGCCGGTGACAAATGGAACGGGTCGAAGCCAGACCGCCCCCTAAACGACAATACCGTTTCGTTGCGTCTCGACGCTGGTGAGGAACGCGAGGTCGAGATCCTGTGGAATTCGAGCGGATATGCCTGGTTTGATGACGGACGCCCGCGAAACGTGCAGCGGATAAAAGCCGAAGCGTGGGAGAACTACAAGAAACAGGATGAGTTGATCAGAAATCTGAAGGTCGCTCCAAAACCGGTCATATTTATTCCCGGTATCTGGACAGGTTCCCGAAGTTTCGAGATATATCAAAATTTACTGACGATCTCGCATAGCTATGACTGGAAGGCGGCTGTCTTCAGCCGAAAGCCGAGGCCGCCGGGCTTTCCGGCATCTGTATACGACAACGCTGACGACCTGGCAGAGTTTGTCCGATCGACACAAAAGAAGCTCAATGCCTGGCATGTGGACATGGCTGCGCATTCGACCGGAGGGCTGGTAGGCAGGCTGTTTATACACAAATCTGAGGCCGTGCCCGACGACCGGCCACTGGTTAAGCATTTCATGATGCTCGGCACTCCAAACAAAGGAGTTCCCTGCGCGGACTCAATGAATCTTAATGATGCCTTCGACGCCCACAGGCGAACTGCTCAGGAACTGATGCCGGACGAGATGGCTCGTTTCAACCAGTTTGTCACTGAACAACGGGGTACGAAATTCTCGGCCCTCGTTGGGAACGGGTCAAATACTCTTTGTGCCAGTATCGAAAAAAGTGACGGTTTCACATCGGTCGAATCGGCGAGTTTTGGGGTGGAAGATATTGTCTTTACGTCGGATGCACATCCCGACCTGGTTGATCAAAAGCACTTCGGGGAATTCATCAAGCCCCGGCTTGTAACGGGACCGCGGGGTGGTTATCCGCTTCTTCAAAGGTGATCACCTTTTACGCCAATGCCTGGTCCATAAACTTAATCGAGTCGCTTTAACTGATACTGTTTTCCGTTTCCTGACGCCTTACTTATCGGGGCCGGAGAGGTCAGAACGACAAATAATCACGGAGGAAATATGACAAAAGATTTTGTATTCGCATTCATAATTATCATCGCGGCCGCCCTGATGGGATCCGCTCAATCACCAGGCGATATTACCGGCACGTGGACGAACGGAACGGTCTCGATGCTCGGCGAACGCAACACCGTCACGGGGGCCACGACGGCACGCAATGGATCGACTTTCAAATACGACTTCCATGCGAATGGCCGCTTCGAGTTCATCGGTTTAATGAACTCCACGATGTATGGCTGCACGACCGGGCTGTTTAACGATAAGCAGGGCAGGTATGAGCTTAGCGGTTCAAAGATAATCCTTTCGCCAACCAAGAATTTTTGGCGAAATACATACAGCTGTTCGCCGGCATCCAACAAGGAGAGGAATTACAAGCTCGAAC
>JBGSXN010000059.1:0-26652 GCA_041751355.1 Pyrinomonadaceae bacterium | reverse complement strand
CTTGTCTCGGTGATCTCGTCCAGAAACAGCGTGCCGCCCGTCGCTTCTTCCCAAAGTCCCATTCGTTCACGGTCCGCTCCGGTAAAAGATCCGCGAGCGTGGCCGAATAGTTCTGACTCGATAAGTTCGGTAGGAACGGCGCCGCAATTAATAGTAACGAAACGATTCCCTGCCCGCTGACTTCGCTGGTGAATCGCCCGAGCAACAACTTCTTTTCCCGTGCCGGACTCGCCGGTTATCAGGACAGGCAAATTAGTCCCGGCAACGCGGCCGACCATTTTAAGACACTCCACGAATTTCGGCGAAGTACCGATCAGAGGCAGGTCCGAGACGTAAATTTCGGATTCGTCGGAGATTTTTTGCCTGCCGCGGCGCTTACGTGTCTGGAGTTGATTTTTGATTGCGGTTGATATCCTGTTTATGTCAGTAATGGAGAATGGTTTTAGAAGGTAATCGTATGCACCGATCGATGTGGCATCGAGAGCCCCTGCAGCGGAGCCGTGACCAGTCATCAGCACGAAAGGCACATCAGGCCGGATCTTGGTAAATTGCTTTAAAACCGAATACCCGTCTGGCCCGCCAAGGACTACGTCACAAAATACAAGCGACCACTCACGTTCTTCGAGCTTTTCGATGGCTTCATTAGCGGTACGTGCTTCGCTCACGGACCATCCCAGGTCCTCTAACACACTCGAGACGAGCGCACTGATCTGTGGCTCGTCATCTATCACCAACGCATGAAGGGATGCTGACACGAAATTATCTCAACAGAGTACCGATAAAAAAGCAAGAAAGGATATAAGGATGACCTCTATTGCCAGGCGTCTGTTTAAGAAATCGGCTAGAGCGTCAGCTACCTTCGCAGCACGAAAACTTGGGTGAAGTAATACTTTCCGTTTGCGGCAATCACGAGGCCAACGCCGGTTTCCCGATACTCGTGCTGCAGTATGTTACCTCTATGGCCCGAAGACGCCATCCACTGATTTATAACATGGTCTGCCGGATCTACGCGCCCTGTTAGCCATGCGACATTTTCTCCGATGACCTTCCAGTCATTGAGCCCAAAGCGCTTGGCGCGATCACCGACTCGTTTCCCTGAGCGGTCCGTGTGGCTCAGGTAGCTGGAATTAGCCATATCGGCGGAGTGTGACCGTGCGGTTTCCGCGGCGTTTTCGTTCCAGGTGAGCGGAGAGAGACCTTGGTGCATTCTGTGCCGGTTCGCTAGTTCAAAGACTTTCGATTCCAGCGACCGTGAGCTTTCAGATGTAATTAAGGCGACGGGCCCTTCTGCCGCATTAAGGTCGGGAGCTAACATGCTCGGCATCACTGAAGCGGTAAATGTCAGCATCAGGGCTACGGTTCCCGCAGCCGGGTGAATTCGTCGAGTAGCAAATAGCTTTTTGAAGTGTGAAAAAAACGATGAGTGATGGGTGTGGGATAGCTGTGTTTTCATTTTCTTATTTCGGCGGCCCGACGATCTCTGTGGGCAGAGACTCGTGGCTTTGTGGACCTGCATCGCTGCAGGGGTACCAATTTGTCGATAAGAGGACGGGTTGGGCTGCGAATCTTACAAAAGTGGATCAGCCCTTGAGTATGGATAGGGCAAACTCCGTTCCAGCGGTGTAAGATAATGGAACTGGAGTTAACCGTTGAGTCGATGGCAGTTAGTACAAACTGCTATTTTCGGAAAATGCCCGGTTATTGTTGATTGGGTAAGATCGGTACGGAGTTTCTACCCGCCCAACTTTAATTAACCCCAAAATCCGGATTCTTGACACGTTACCGTACGTTCAAATAAACTTGCTTCGTTCCGCATTGCAATCAACTAATAATTAGGGGGAAAGAATGACGTTTTCTCGACGCGACTTTATAAAGACCGCCGGTTTGACGCTAGGGGCAGTGACACTGCCAACCTGGGTCCTCGATGCTCACGCGGCTGAGAGCCTGTATCTCGATGCCAACAAGGACCAACTCGCCGATGCCGCACTCGCAGCCGCGAAGCGTCTCGGTGCCAGCTATGCCGATATACGCATCAACCGGTACCGGCTCGAGAACGTATCGACGCGCGAGCGACAGGTCATGAATGTCTCGAGCGGCCAGAATTTTGGCTTCGGCGTTCGGGTATTGGTTAACGGAACCTGGGGCTTTGCGGCCAGCCCGATCGTGACGGCGACAGAAGTTCAGCGCGTCACTCGCGAAGCTGTCGATATCGCAAAGGCTAATTCGCCATTTCAGCGTAAGAAGGTTGAAATGGTTCCCACGCCAAAGGTCGTTGCAAACTGGAAAAGCAGTTTCGAACGAGATCCTTTTAATGTCCCGGCCGACGACAAGATCGAGATGCTTTTAAAACTTAATGAGGCCGCGTTAGGTGTTAAAGGCGTTAGTTTTGTGAATTCATCTATGGCCTGGGTGAATGAGCAGAAATACCTGGCGACCACCGATGGTTCCCGGATCGAGCAATATTTGATACGCGGCAACCCCAGTTTTTCTGTGACGGCCAGAGATACGGCGACCAACGACTTTGAGGTCGTTAATTCCCTCCGCGAAGCACAGTCGATCGGCTATGAGTATATGACAAAGCACGACTGGGTTGCCGAGGCAAGAGAAGCCGCAGAGCACGCCGTAATGAAGCTTAAGGCCCCTACGGTCACGCCTGGTATCTACGATCTCGTCCTGCATCCGTCACATTTATTCCTTACGATCCACGAGTCGGTAGGTCATCCGACCGAGCTCGACCGGGCGCTTCTTTGGGAAGCCAATTACGCTGGTACGAGTTTCCTCACTCCAGAAAAGACCGGGAAACTTAAGTTCGGATCGAAGATCGTGAATTTTGTCGCGGACCGGACCGAGCCGCTCGGACTCGCGACTGTCGGGTATGACGACGAATCGGTGCCGGCACAGCAATGGCGCATTGTTAAAGACGGCATATTTGTAGATTGGCAAACCACCCGCGATCTCGCTCCGCTGATAGGTAAAAAGACATCGTACGGCTGTCTTCACGCGGATAGCTGGAGCAGCGTTCCCTTTCCTCGAATGCCAAATATTTCGCTGCCACCCGCAAAAGAGAATGTCACGCAGAATGATCTCATCGCGGGGGTTGATAAAGGAATACTGATAAATGGCCGTGGCAGTTATTCGATAGATCAGCAGCGGTACAATTTTCAATTCGGTGGGCAGACTTTCTGGGAAATAAAAGGCGGAAAAGTCACGGGCATGCTCCGAGATGTTGCGTACCAATCTCGGACGACCGATTTTTGGGGAGCTTGTGACGGCCTCGGCGGGCGATCAACATATTTGATCCCCGGCTCATTTAACGACGGCAAGGGCCAGCCGGGCCAGTCAAACGCCGTCTCACACGGATGCCCATCCGCTCGCTTTAGACAGATAAATGTGCTGAATACGGCTTCGTCGCTGAATGCCGGTGAAATGGAGGACGAATAAAATGCTTTTGACCGAAGCAGATACCCGGGCGTTGACCGCTAAAATACTTTCATATGTTAAGGCCGCCGACGCGTCGGCCAGTGTTGGCAGCAACAAACAGTCGCATCTTCGTTTCTCAGCCAACGATATCCTGACGAGCGGCACACGGTTCACTCGAACCGCCGGCGTCACGCTTTGGATCGACGGCAAACGTGGGTCGGCGTCGACCAACGATACCGATGACGAAAGTCTGAGGGCAATGGTAGAGCAGGCCGAAAAGATCGCCCGAACCTCGCCTGTCGATCGTGAATATACACCCACACTGGGTAAACAGGCTTACAAACCGACGCACGGCTATGTCGAAGCGACGGCAAACCTCTCGCTGACGGATCGCGCTCGCTCGATCGGAGATATTTTGAGAGAGTTCACCCAGGCTAAGGTCATCGGCGCCGGGTTTCACTCGGCTAATGCTCAGGCCGGCGGCTCGGCCACTAAAAACGGCAATTTTGAATTTGAGCGGAATACGAACGTCTCCCTCTCGGTTACATCGCGTCTGCCCGACGGATCGAGCAGCGGCTATTTTTTGCGAAGCCATTACGACATCGCCAAACTCGACGTAAGACGTGTTGCCCGCGAGTCGATACGTAAGGCCGTAGAAGGCGCCCGGGCACGGACGATCGACCCGGGGATCTACACCGTTATTCTCGAACCGCAGGCTGTCGCCGATCTGATAGGCGGTCTGGGCAACGGGTTTAACGCCCGCACAGCCGAAGAAGGCCGAAGCCCCTATTCCGCCCCGGGCGGCAAGACAAAATTAGGCGAAAAGATATTTGACGAGCGGATCAATATCTTTAGCGACCCATGGCATCCGGACGTTCCGGGCTCGCAATCGGCCCAAGGGGGCATTCCGGCCGAAAAGATGTATCTAGTCAGAAATGGAGTGCTGGAGAACTTGGTTTACAACCGGTCATGGGCCAAGCAAAAGGACAAACAGCCAACGCCAGGCCCGGTAAATATGATCCTTCAATCGAGTGCCCCGGCATCGTCGATCGACGATATGATCAAATCGACTAAACGAGGCATCCTGGTAAGTCGATTTTGGTACATCCGCGGCACCAACGCGCGAACTGCAAGTTCAACAGGCCTTACCCGCGACGGCGTATGGCTCGTCGAGGATGGCAAGATCGCATACCCGGTCAAAAACTTCCGTTTCAATCAATCCATGATTCAAATGCTTGCACCCGGTAATGTTGAAATGATCGGAATTCCGGAACGAGTCGGCGGCTCGGAAGGCGGAGGCGGGGGCGGTGCAGTCTTGCCAGCGTTGAAGATCAAAGCCTTCAACTTTACCTCCCAGTCCGAGGCAGTGTAAAAGAAACTATCGCAGTGACGCGTTGAGTTTTGCCAGAGCATCCTGGCCAGGACACAATTCATTCTGCGAGAGTGAATTAAGCGGTCTGGCGGACGTGTCGAGCAGATCATGCAAATCTGTCGAGTTCTCATTCACATACAGCAGCCCGGTAAGTATCTCATCGCGTCGCTTTGCCTGACGGACGGCGTTTGTGGCTGAAAGGCGGTCGTAAGGGTCCCAGTCTTTCTGAAGCTTGTTTAATCTGATCGTCGAACCGTCATGCATGACGAGGTCTTGAACGGAACCCGCCTCGTAGCTCGTTGTTATCTCGCGCATCAATGGAACAAAATCCATCGTAGCGGTCGCTGCCACGTGTTCGCGCACATAATCGTAAGATTTGGTCGAACCGGTGTTGTTGTTAAAAGTTACGCATGGCGAGATCACATTCAGAAACGCAAATCCATTGTGATGCATCGCGGCTTTTAAGAGCGGGGTCAACTGTTCCTTGTCACCCGAAAAACTCTGAGCAACAAACGTAGCACCGAGCTCTATCGCGAGACTTGCGAGATCGATCGCGGCGAATAGATTCTCCTGGCCTGTCTTATTCTTCGATCCAACGTCTGCTGTAGCGCTGTCTTGCCCCTTGGTCAATCCGTAGCAGCCGTTGTTCATCAGCAGATAGACCATCTTCAGGTTTCGCCTGACGACGTGGACGAACTGCCCCATTCCGATCGACGCCGTGTCGCCGTCGCCTGAAACCCCGAAATAGATCAGGTCGCGATTAGCCAAGTTCGCGCCGGTCGCCACCGAAGGCATGCGGCCATGGACAGAATTGAACCCGTGCGAATTGCTCAGGAAATAAGCCGGAGACTTAGACGAGCAGCCGATGCCCGACAGCTTTGCCACTTTATGCGGCTCGATATTCATCTCCCAACAAGCCTGCACTATAGCCGCGTTGATCGAATCATGCCCGCACCCCGCACACAGCGTCGAAAGCGAGCCCTCATAATAATCAACCGTGTACCCAAGGTCGTTCTTCGGCATTGCCGGATGTCGGAATGTTGATCTAACGTAGGTCATAATAAAGCAGGGGGAGTATCTAGCCCCAAATAACTATGGCTTCGGGATGCCTAAATCTTTGCAAATCTTAAAGATCAATTTATCGTTGATCTCGCTGTGTCGCGGCACCGAAGAGCGTCGATTCTGGTTTGGGTTAAGCCACCACGAGTGGCTTCCGCCTTCGGATCAATTCACATCCATTTTTAGTCAGATGCCTGATGAGCTCACGCCGTTTCATGCCGCGATTAGGGCTTCCTCAAAACCGGATCCGGCCATTCGTCGAGCGTCTTCACGATTAAACTCCAAAGCTTCATTCAAGGTCACGCGAAGACTCTCCATCAACTCTTCACGGGTTGCCCTCTTGACAATTTACCCCAGGTACTTCCTCAACCCAGCCGATCCACCAATTGCCGTCCTGTTTTACCACCGCAGTATAGTTATTCTTCATACAGTTTCATTATATCGTGTTGGCAACCATCGCACAGTCGAAGCATTCGACATCCCGTTGCCCCTAACGTTTACTTTTTATCTGCCTGAAGATATTATCCGCCGTGATCGGCATCCCGTCGTAATTTAAAACGGAGATCAGCTTTGATGCATCGACACCTAGCTCGATCATCATCAGGCTCTTGAACTGTGCGTCGCGGTTTTGTTCGATGACGAAAATGCGGTCGTGTGAATCGACAAATTCACGGAACGCCTTGCCGAATGGGAAGGCACGGACGCGCATCGCGTCGAGGTGAATTCCCTCTTCTTCTAACAGTTCCCGAGCCTCGATCGCTGCGTACGTAGATGTCCCGAAATAGATGACGCCGTCACGGGGCACGCTCCCTACCGGTCGTGTTTCCGCCTTTGGTGCATCGCCGGCTGCTGACGGCTGACTGCTGACTGCTAACCGAATTTCCGGCTGCGGTACCAACTCTTTCGCGGTGTCCCATTTGCGCATCAAGCGGTCCATGTTTCGTTGATAAACGTCGCCGTCTTCGGTATACACGGCGTATTCGTCACGTGACGAGCCGCGCGTGACGAAAGCGCCCGACGTTTGATGCGTGCCGGCGATCGTTCGATATGGGATGCCGTCATTGTCAATGTCAAGATAGCGGCCAAACTTGCCTTTGAATTGCTCAAGCGGCTGGGTCATCGATTGGTCACCATGCGGCTGCCCATCGAGCTCCGACAGAGTCGCACCGAGATCACCGCTTCCGTTGCCGTTTGTAACAGGCTCATGTTCATTAACCTCTGCCTGCATCCGTGAGATCGACTTGGTTAAGAAATCAAGTTGGTCGGCGGTCAGCACCTTGCCGCGATCATAACGCCGTTCGTCATCCCAAACGAGCGGTTCCGTGATATGGTCGTTCATGCCGAGGTCGAGATCGGTCATGACTATGACCGGCGTTTGCAGGCGTTCCGTCAGGTCAAAGGCGTCGGCCGTCATTTCGAAACATTCTTTCGGGCTTGCGGGAAACAACAGCGGATGCTTTGTATCACCATGCGAAGCGTAGGCTGCGAGCAGAATGTCGGATTGCTGAGTGCGAGTTGGCATTCCCGTCGAAGGGCCGGTACGCTGGACGTCGATGAGCACGGTCGGCACTTCGGCAAAGTAGCCAAGACCGAGAAATTCCTGCATCAATGACAGCCCAGGTCCGCTTGTTGCTGTGAACGACCGGGCGCCGTTCCACGAAGCCCCCATCACCATGCCGATCGCTGCTAACTCGTCCTCGGCCTGGACGATCGCGTAGTTGTTCTTCGCGGTTTCTGCATCTACACGGTATTTTGAAGCGTATTTCGCAAATGCATCGACCACCGATGTCGAGGGCGTGATCGGGTACCACGCCGCAACTGTGGCTCCGGCATAGATCGCGCCAAGTGCACATGCCGAGTTGCCGCTATATAGGATCTTGTCGCCTAGAAGATCGCGGCGCTCGATTCGGATATCGAGCGGGCATTCGAAATTCTCACGCGCGTATCTTACGCCGAGTTGAAGAGCGGTGATATTTGGCGGAATTAGCTTCTCTTTCTTTTTGAACTGCTCGCCGATCATTCCTTCTAGTACATCGAACGGAATGTCGAATAGCGCCGACAATGCTCCAATATAAACGATGTTCTTAAAAAGCTGCCGCTGCCGTGCATCGGTGTATTCGGCATTGCAGAGCGCTGTCATCGGAATACCGAGATGAGTGACATCGGTGCGGTCATACCCGGGTGGCAGCGGTTTTGTATTGTCGAAAACGAAATATCCGCCCTCTCGCACGTCCGCGTAGTCCTTCTTCATCGACTGCGGATTGACCGCTATCATCAGGTCGACGCCTTCGCGGCGGCCGAGATAGCCCTTTTCGCTGACGCGGACCTCGTACCACGTCGGCAGGCCCTGGATGTTCGACGGGAAGATGTTCTTCGGCGTCACCGGCACGCCCATGCGAAACACCGCCTTGGTAAACAGCGCATTCGCCGACGCCGAGCCGGTGCCGTTAACGTTTGCGAATCTAACTACGAAATCGTTTATAGCCATTTAGTCTTTATCGGTCCGAACCAAAGTCAGGATCACGGCTGTCATGTTTCACGACGACCACGTGAATTAATTCATCGTCGAGTATCTCAAAAAAAAGAATGTGGAACGGAAACCGATTGAAATTGATCCGTCGCAACCTAAGCGTGTAAAGCGGAAACGATGCGGATCGATCTACAATAATGTCAAAACATCTGCGAAATTCTGAGTAGAATTCAAGAGCAAGTTGGGATCCGGCTTTACGTGAATAATACTCGAAATGATCTAGTAGATCATTATCGACCTGAGGGTGAACTACGACTTCCATCCAAATCTTTCGTGCATCCGTCGGTCAAGCTCTTCGATCGACATTCCTAGATCGGGATTCTTTTTCAGTTCATCGCTCCGTCTAAGTGCTTCTTCGATACCATCGTCTTCATCGTCCCAGCCCGGCGACGGCAACGAGCGGATCAATTTCTCGGCAAGCTTCCCACGATCAGATGCCGGGAGGCTAAGTGCTAGTTCCTCTACTTCTGTGATGATTGACATAGTTTTCACCTCGGCAAATTATATCATTGGTGGCCGTCGAAGAACCCAGTCGCTACGGTCCCGGTTCCGACAGCTATTATTCCGCAGTCCGCAAGATCTTCTCCATCTTTTTGCCTTTTGCGAGTTCGTCGATGAGTTTGTCGAGCCAGCGGATCTTTTGCATCAGCGGGTCTTCGATGTCTTCGACGCGGATGCCGCAGACGGTGCCTTTGATCAGCGGAGCGTTCGGGTTAAGCCGTGGGGCCTTGTCGAAGAAATCGTGAAAGCTGGCCCGCGTCTCGATCTGTTTCGCGAGCCCGGCGTTCGTGTATCCCGTCAGCCAACGAATAACCTCATCGACCTCTTCCCTAGTCCGCCCCTTCTTCTCCGCCTTCGCCACATAATGC
Organism: Pyrinomonadaceae bacterium; assembly: GCA_041751355.1. Taxonomy (GTDB): domain Bacteria; phylum Acidobacteriota; class Blastocatellia; order Pyrinomonadales; family Pyrinomonadaceae; genus OLB17. The sequence goes on along the minus strand of JBGSXN010000059.1, from coordinate 17,402 downwards.
GGATAAACCCCCGCAAAACTCATCGCAAATACTCTGTCGTTTGGCATTAGGTAACCTTCACAAATATTCGAGTCGGAGCGAACCGCTCAGTTCAGCTTTGACCCTGAAGAATCACTTCTTTTTTATTCAAAATTCCGGTTGATAGCAATAAAACGAGCACGATGATAAAGCTTACGCCAAAGGTGACAATTTCATTGAATGAGCCCACGAAGGCGGTTGATCGCGGTATAAGCTCATAGCTCTCAAGAATTGCACCGATCAAGAAACTAGATGCCGGCATCAAGCCGGTAATCAGCAGGGGCCAATTGTTCCTTCGATCTTTGATGAAAAAGAGGATCCCGATAATAAGGCGAATAACGAGGCCCGTTATCGCGGCATATGCGAATCGGTAAAAGGTTTCCGGGCCTTCGATCTTGAACTGAGGGACGAACGCAAGAAGCGTGAAAAACAGAGCGACCCCCACGAATGCCAGCACCGTACTCAAGAGAAACGCTCCATGCAACGCTCTTCTCTTCCTCACAACAAAAGCGAGCAGGATCAAGACCGCCAATTCAAACGTCCCCATCACGTTCTGCACAAACAAAGGGTCGCCGCGACCAGAGATCACGCCCTTATCGGCTGAATGAATTGTCATTACCGCCGTCGTCGCCACGAGCAAAGGCGCAAAAAATAGAATTGAGAGTCCGATCCGTTTGTGACTCAAAGCTTGTTTCTTTCCGATAAGGCTAAGTTGATAGAGGAGTAGAAACAGCCAAACAAAGACTGTGATCACGTGAAAAAAATGGTACGGGGTGGGGTTCGCCTCGGGACCAAAAAAGATATTCCAAAAGCCGGCAACACTTAACGCGATCGCCGAAAATATTAGCAAGTATTCGAAAATGTACTTTCTAAGGTTTTTCATCCTCGTTATTACCCAGTGTTTTTGCTATTTGCTAGGGCGCACAACGAGTCGCAAAAGTACGCCGCGGTCTTTCAACACAGAACTAGCCAACATTTCCATTCCTGGTTATTTGGACGACGTTGTATTTCACCTCGCCGGCTTTGGTGACGTTGTACCAAAATTTTTGCATGTCCCAGGCGGCGGTGGGGCAGCGTTCGGCGCAGAGGCCGCAGTGGAGGCAGACGTCTTCGTCTTTGGCCATGATGCGGCCGGTTTGGATGAGCGGCTCTGAGACGTATAGGTCCTGGGTCAGGTTGAGGGCAGGGACTTTCGTTCGTGACCGCAGGTCTTCCTCGTCACCGTTGGCCGTGAAGGTTATGCAGGCTGTCGGACAGATATCGACGCATGCGTCACACTCAATGCATTTTGGAGCGTCAAAAACAGTCTGAACGTCGCAATTGAGGCATCGGAGGGCCTCTTCGTAACCCGCGAGCGGATCGAAGCCTAATTCGACCTCCTGCTTTCTGTTTATTAATGTTTTCGTCTTCGGAGCTTGCGGCACGACGAGTCGGTCATATTCGTCTATCTCGCTGTCGTAGGCCCATTCATGGATGCCCATTTTCTGCGAGACGAGATTGACCATCGGGTGAAGCCTCTCGGTCAGCAGGTTCTTGCCGCTACAAAGCAGGTCGATCGAGACCGCGGCCTGGTGGCCGTGAGCGACGGCCGTAATGACATTTTCGGGGCCGAAAGCCGCGTCACCTCCGAAGAAAACCTTCGGATGCGTCGATTGAAAAGTGGTCTTATCGACTACGGGCATTTCCCATTTGTCGAATTCCAATCCGATGTTACGCTCGATCCAGGGAAAAGCGTTTTCCTGTCCAACGGCGATCAGTACATCATCCGCGGGGTAGAAAACGTCGGGCTCCCCAGTTGGCACGAGAGTGCGTTTGCCGGTTTCATCGTAAACAGCCTCGACTTTTTCGAAAGTCATTCCGATAAGACGGTGAGCAGTGAGCTGTGCTCCGATAGCAGTTTCTGTCTGCTCACTGCTTACTGCCGACTGCTCACGAGTTTCGTAAACAAAACTCTTAGGCACGTGATTATCTATGATCGGAATGTCCTCATGCTGAGCATCTTCCTTCTCCCAGGGCGAGGCTTTCATTGTCGCGAAGGGAGAGCGGACGATGACCTTTACATCTTCGCCGCCCAGCCGCCGTGCCGTGCGGCAGCAGTCCATCGCGGTGTTGCCGCCGCCAAGGACGATCACGCGTTTGCCGATCGACGTCGTGTGTTCGAACGCGACTGAACCCAGCCAATTTATCCCAATATGGATATTCGCGTCGCCCTCTTGCCGGCCGGGCAGATCGGGGAGGTCGCGTCCTCGCGGGGCTCCGGTTCCGACAAATACTGCGTCGTAATCCTGATCGAGCACTCCTTTGAGCGAATCGACGTAATGCTTAAAATGCGTGTGGATACCGAGATCGAGAATGTAATCTACCTCTTCCTCGAGCACCGATTCCGGCAAACGAAATGCAGGTATCTGGGAACGCATGAACCCGCCGCCCTTGAACTGCTCGTCAAATAGGTGAATTTCGTAGCCGAGCGGCGCCAGATCGCGCGCAACCGTCAGCGATGCAGGACCCGCTCCGATCAATGCAACTTTCTTGCCATTAGGCTTGAACGGAGCCTGCGGCATGAGATGTTTGACTTCGTCTCTGTTGTCCGCCGCGACCCGCTTTAAACGGCAGATCGCCACAGGTTCTTCGTCGATGCGTCCGCGGCGGCACGCCGGCTCGCACGGCCGATCACAAGTACGGCCCAAAATTCCGGGAAACACGTTCGAATCCCAGTTGATCATATACGCCTCGGTATACCGTCCCTCGGCGATCAGGCGAATATACTCAGGCACAGGCGTATGGGCCGGACATGCATACTGGCAGTCTACGACCTTGTGGAAATATTCGGGATCTTTTATATCGGTTGGTTTCAATTCGTTATAGAAATGTCTCTTATAATGTGCGGCGTCGAAACCCTGGCAAATAAAGGCGGACGCAGGAAATCGTTTCAGTAGAAATGATATACATTTCCAGACAGTTTACAAGCTCATAACGACTAATTGGATGCACCCAATCGCCGTAATTCTGCTAATAAACGAATATCATGATTTTACCGCGAGATAGTTGAAGCCGATCACTTCCGCAGCCTGAGTCTTCCCTTTTTTTTGTACAGGCATTATTATGATTCTGGCCGAATATCGTCGGCAGTTCCGCAAAGAATCTTTCCTTTTTCTGACGGGCCCCGTGATGAGGGGGTCTGATTGAAATAAAATGCCTTTTTCTCAACTTTCGTCGTTCGAATCGCTGACCGGCCTGCCTGAGTACGCAGCCTTCATTTTCGTATTCGTTTTAGGAGCGTGCATCGGCAGTTTTTTGAACGTGGTGATTTACAGGGTTCCGAATGAAATGTCGGTCGTTTTCCCTAATTCGGCGTGTCCGGCGTGCAAGAAGCCGATCGCCGTCTACGACAATATTCCGATATTTAGCTGGTTGATCCTTGGCGGCAAATGCCGGAAATGTAAGGGCACGATTCATTGGCGATATCCGGCGGTGGAACTGCTGACTGCGTGTGTATTCGTTCTTACTTATTGGCAGCTCGGTTTGTCGGCTTTCCTTCCAGTCGGCCTGGCATTCGTAGCAGCGGTAATAGCCCTGATATTTATTGATTCAGAGCACATGATCCTGCCGAATGTAATTACTTATCCCTTATTCATCTTTGCCCTGATCGTGCGTGTGGTTTATCCGATCCTGTTTAGAGAAAATTTCTTTTCTGACACGCTTTTCGCGCCGATCAATGGCATCGCCGGACCACCCTGGCTGGCGAGTCTTGCCGGTGCCTTACTCGGAGCACTTGTTGGCGGCGGGTCGCTCTGGCTTGTCGGCGAGGCATGGAAACGACTTCGCGGCGTCGATGCGATGGGACTGGGCGACGTCAAGATGATGCTCGGCGTGGGTGCCCTGTTGGGTTGGCGACTCGCGATCGTTACGATCTTTCTCGGGGCTTTTTCAGGCGCCTTGATAGGCGGGATCGTGGTGTTGCGTCAAAAAGACAGGAACCTGCAGACTCAGATCCCATTCGGAATATTTCTGGGAATCGGAGCTATCGTGGCGCTTTTGTTCGGCGATCAAATGATCGCCTGGTACCTCGGCCGTTTTGTTATGTGACCGCATGGGACTTAAGGCAGCTTTCCGAACAGAAGTACACACTTTTCGAACGCACGGCACGGCCTTCGGGCACCCATACACCGCATTTAGAACAGTGGACTAAATTTGCCGGCTGGGCAGGGCCTTTGACCGAGGAAGGGGGAGATCCGCCTTGCTCACGTAACTCCTTCAATGTCCGTGCAAGGCCTATCATTCCGGCTATTTGCTTGCGATAACGAATCAGCGTCAATCCAAAAAGGACAGCGATGACGATCAGAATAAATAGGGCTTCTCTCATTAACTTGCGGGGGTTTCGACGGCAGAGACCAGCGTTGTTAACTCTTTTATGGCCGGGTTTGCGGGATTAAGGCCTTTAAGCTTTTCGAGAGCGGCCCGGGCGTCGGAACCCCGGTTTTGGCGAGTATACACCTGGACCAGAAACTGCAGCGAACGCTCATGTCGAGGGTTCTTGTCTCCAACTTTCTTGAGTTCGATCTCTGCACGGTCGTAAGCCGGCGGATCCTGCAGAAAATAAGTTAGGCCCAAGTCGGTCTGGACGTCAGCGTCATTCGGCCTTATCTCGAGAGCCTTAGCATACGTTTCCCGCGACTTTTGAAAGCTGGCCGCGTCCTTTTTATAAAATCCTATGTCAAACTCGGCATTGCCCAGACCAACCATCACATCAAAATCACGAGCGTCAAGAGACCTCGCCCGGTCGAGCAGCAACCTTGCTTGTTCAAGAAGTTCCGGGTCCTGCCGCATTGCACCGTATCTGTAAAGTGCCAGGCCGAGGTCCTTCTGAAACGCGAAATTTTCTGGATTATTGTCAGCTTCGGCGATTTTGGCTTTTATCTCCGCCGGACTTAACACTGGTTCGGCAGGAGAGGCTCCCGGAATAGGCTGGATTCCGGTCGCGGCCCCGTCATTTCGTGCCTTAAGAGCAGCTATATCGGACCGGTTGATGTAGTTTGCGATGATAAAACCACTTATAAAACCCATCAGGGCCGCGATGATAATCAAAAGATTCGCTGTCTTCTTTTCCATGTGTTGATGTTACCAGAGAAACATTGGGCGCAAAAAAGGCGATGCCGATTGTATGTGACACCGCCAATTTCGATGGATCAACAGTTATTTTTTCTTGCCCTCCGAGGGTACATACGGCAGGTCCTCAGATCGTCGCCGGATCGGCGGATCTGTTGCTCGTCGTCTCGGAATTGCTCCGGTATCTCGCCGGTCCACACTTCCGGCTGGCAAACCTTTGCCGTGTACGGCCTCAACCAAAATACGGGTGATCTCCTGCGAGAGAGTGCGATGCTCAGCGGCCGCGCGTCTCCGCAGAGACTCTTTAAGTTCGTTAGGGACATACGCGCCAATGAACACACCTTTCCTGTTTGCCATTAAGATTTAGTCTCCTTCAATTGAAACGTGAAATTGCCTGAGAGTGAAGCACGTCTATAAGCCGAATTTTGTGACTCCGCCAGAGCGGGCGGTGATCATTCATCTAGGCCATCCGTTACCGGATGGCTCGAGCGGCCTACCCGGAAACGCCGCCGAAGATCGCTCTCCAGCACTGAGCGGGCAGCTCATAATGCGTTTCCCTATTTGGCCTTGCACCGCGAGGAGTTTACCTGGCCAAGCCTGTTACCAGGACCTGCCGGTGAGCTCTTACCTCACCATTTCACCCGTGACCGGACGGATCCGGCCGGTATACTTTCTGTTGCACTTGTCGTCATTCCGGTTAAGGAATGCCCGGATGTTATCCGGCTCGCTGCCCTACGGTGTTCGGACTTTCCTCTCCCGCTAACGCAGCAGCGATCACCCGACGTACTTCACTACAAGGCTGAGAAAGTATAACAAAAAATGTTGAACATACCAACGGAATTACAAAAATGTTAATTGTTCACGTCGATAATATCGCCAGCAACGATGGTCGGGTCAGCGATGCGGCCTGATTTTACTGAGCGAAGGTCAAACTCCAGATTACTGAGGATGCCATTAGCGTTCCTTCGGCGGATCACTGCCTTTTTTGGTTCCTTGCCCCCGGAACCGGCTGCTACGACGGCCTGCATAAGTGTTAATCCTCGGGTAATAGTCTTTTCACCCGTCGAGACACCCTTTCCAGTAACGAAATATTTTTCTTGCGCGGCTGTAACAAATTCTATCGAGGTGCCTGGAAAGATAAGGATATTATCGAGCTTGGGATCGCCTAGTTCGTAGAATTGGGTGGCCTGGCCCTGGGGCGTGATCCTCACGCCGCCTGCATCGGGTGTGAGCATCGCTCCCGCCTTGAGCACAAAAAATGGGACGGCTTCGCGCTGCAAACTTTTCTCACCCGGGTTACTTAGACTTCCGCTCACTGTCACTCTATGGCTCGCATATTCGCGGATCTTTATTTCGAGGCGCGGATCGGGGAAAAGCTTGATCGATGACTTTAGAAGAGTCTCGATCTCGGTGATGTCGAGACCGGCAACAACTACATTATTCCCCGCAAGAGGAAAATCGATCGTTCCGTCTGGCCGAACCGTGTAATAATCCGAACCGGAGGCAGCGTTCTGCAGCTTTATATACAGGACATCGTTACTGCCGACTTTATATATATCCGTCGGCGATAAGGGCTTCGATATAGCTGAGGAAGGGTTCGCGGCACTAACGGGAGCACTGTTTTTAACCCGCTCTACTGAGTCTGCCCTCGCTTGCGGCCGCGTTACGAACGCAACTTCGGAATTGGGAACTGCGTTTGAAGCGTCAGGCTTAGCGGTTTTTAATTTCCCCGCGGGGCTCGGTGCATACGGATTATTCCGTGCATCATCGACACCTTTCTGGCCGAATCCCGAAGCTGCGGCAATTACGATAACCAGCATTGCCACTAAACCATTTGTTCTTATTGCGGTGAATGTTTGCGAATCTTCCATTTCTATTTTACAAGCCCGGCATATCAGGCATGGCGAGTCTCCGCTTATGTAAACGGATAAAAGCAGGCAGATTCTATTTTTTGGGGGCGATCAGCGGTGTCGTGAATTGATAATTCCGGGCGGAAAGAGATCTTTCCAGTTGGCGAGATAGTATTCCCTGAGCCTGGCCTCGGTTTCTCTGGCGGTTTCGCAGTTGGAAAGAGTCTTGACGAGAGCGTTGGCGTCTGCGGATGAAATGCCGGTAATAAGGTTTGCGACAGATTTGATCGAGTTGTTGTGGATACTGATCTCACGGGCCCCGAGTCCCACAAGGACGGGCACATAAAAAGGTGAACCAGCCATCTCGCCGCAAACGGTGGTTGGAATCCCGCCGTCCATAGCCGAGTCGATCACAGATTTGATCGACAATAAAACGGCCGGATGGAGCGTTTGGTACCAGTTGGCTACGGCATCATTGTCGCGATCGACGGCAAGAAGATACTGCACCAGATCATTAGTGCCCAGACAGATAAAGTCGGCGTGCCGGACCATTTGAGCGGCGGCTATAACAGCGGAGGGTACCTCAACCATTATGCCGACGCGAGGGTCACCCGCACGAACACCCTGATCAAGCAGTTCTTCTCGAACGGTGCCAATCAGGATCCGGGCCTGAATTATCTCTTCGACATTCGAGATCATCGGCAGGATGATATCCACTTTGCCCGCTGTTGATGCCCTCAGGATTGCCCTCAACTGAGTTCGAAGCATCTCGGGATCAGTCAGCCCGGCACGGATTGCCCGGAGGCCCAGTGCGGGATTTGCTTCGCAATCGTCGATATTCCCTGAGAGGTGAACCGCCGATATGTCGAAGGTGCGGATTGCGACAGCATCCCCGCCAACAGCCTTAGCAACTGCGATGTATGCATCAAATTGCTCATCCTCGGATGGTAAAATACCGTTTTCACCAACGAGAGACTCGGACCGGAAGAGCCCGATGCCCCTTGCTCCCAATTCCTTTGCCCGATCGTACACCAAAGGATCTTCGGCATTCGCACGAATGATGACCTCGACACCATCGGTTGTAAATAGATGCGGCGGGGATTCGTTCTCGCCGGCGCTATTCCCGCGTGCCAGGATTCTCCCTACCGCCTTCCCTTTAGTTGGGTCCTGATCCAGGAGCACTTCGCCAGCATTACCATCAACAACGACAAGGTCACCGCTGGACAGCAATTTCTCTGCGTTTTTGATGCCGGTCACCATTGGAAGATGAAATTCACGGGCGATGATCGACATGTGCGACGTCCACCCGCCGGTTTCTGTTATGACCCCTGCCGGATGGTGTTTTGCTAATTCGATAACTGCGGATGGTCTCAACTCGCGAGCGACCACGACCGAATGCGGTTCAAGGTCCACCGAGGAAGTTCCGCCTCTCATCGCCCGCGTTAGGCGGTTTGCAACATCCTCGATATCCAAATACTTATCGCGAAAATGCTCGTCAGCAAGAGACGCTTGACGGTCCGAATATTCGGCGACCAGATCTCGCAGAGCCCACTCCGCATTGATCCTCTTTTCGCGAATGGCAGATTCCGTCTTTTCTATTAAAGACGATTCGAGGATCAGCAGATGGACCCCGAAAATATCCGAGACTGGATGTTCCTCATTGTTTGCCGGAGATTTGGAAAGGTCGCGAAGTTGAAGTTTGGCAGCCTCGACGGCAGTACGAAATCGCAGAATCTCATCCTGAACGCCGGACTCGGGCACTACTGACCGGATGAGCGGCCGGTTGCCCTGTCTCAGGAAGACGACTCTGCCCCGTCCTACCCCTCGCGAGACACCGAGCCCGACCAGGCGCCGACCAAACTTTTCGGCATTTGTATCGGCCATATAGTTATCGCTCGCCAGAAAACGCTATTGGATAAAATAGCCGTTAGTTACCAAAGCTGAATCCGCCGCCGCTGCCCTGCGACGGGAAGAACGGTTTGAGCATCCCAGCAAATGCCGCGAGGTTACGAGTTTGGATAAGTACCTCGCCTGGCCCTGTAAATTCAGCGACCATTCCCTCCCCGCTCAAAAAGCTACGAAGGTATCCGCTCTTGGCAGCCTTGCGCAGGTTGTACTGCATATGTCCTTCCCATGCGACAAGATGGCCAGTGTCGATCACATACTGCTCACCGGGCCGTAATGTCCGGCGGAAGATCGCTCCGAAGGAAGATATGAGCAAGAGGCCGGTACCGGAGATCTGAAGAACAAAAAGTCCTTCTCCGCCAAAAAATGATTTGGCCCCGCCGAATTTCGTATCGACCACCAGCGAAGAATCGCCGGCAAGATATGAACTCGACTGAACCATAAACATTTGGTTCCGCATCTCAATGCCCGCGACATCGCCGGGAGCACCGGGAGCGAAAGTAACTTCACCAGGCCCGCCCTTTGCTGTGAATGTCGAGACAAACGCAGATTCACCGCCAACTGCCCGCTTGAGAGCACCAAAGACGCCGCCTTTCAATTCTGAATGAAGATCGATATTCGCAGACATCGAGACCATTGCCCCAGCCTCGGCCGCGATGGTCTGCTCGGCCTCTAGACGAATTATCGCGAGGGCGAATGCACCCTGATGCTCGATCACCCATGCATATCCTCGTCCCTGGCCTCGGCCATCGGCGTCGAAATGAAAAACCTCATTCCCACCACCGATCGGGGGCGGGGGAGCGGGGTCGGCCTGCAAGACAAGTCCGCACGAACCGCAAAACCGGGCATTGGGTAATAATTGAGCTTGACATTTCGGACAGTTCATATGGCGACTCCTTCGGATTTCAAGATGATTATTCCGGCAGCGGCCTCAGCATCGGCGGCGAAATCCAAATATCCCAGGTCTACATCGCTCACGACCAGATTTGCCTTCCAGGCGTCAATTACCGGTTTCCAGCAGTCACCGATCAGTACCAGCGGCCGACGCCCGATAACGCCGGTTTGTAGTTTGTTCCAAACGAGCGATACCTCTGTGACAGTCCCCATGCCGCCTCGTAAGGCAGCAAAACCGACCGAACGGGTGATCAGATTTTGAAGACGGTCGTAAAAATGATCTGTCGCAACTTTATCAGTTAAATATCGGTTAGGCTCGGATTTAAACTGGTTCATCACGATGCCATAGACACGTCCTCCATGCTCTCGAGCACCTCGTGAGGCGGCCTCCATAATACCGAGATACCCGCCGGTGCAGATCGTAAACCCTGCCCGTGCGAGGCGGCCCCCGAGGTCCTTTGCTTCCTGATACTCCGGGGAATCTTCGCTACATTTGGACCCGCCGAAGATAGTCACTATTCGTTCTTCCGGGCTTTCGTTTATTGGTGAATTGTCGGTTTCGGTCATCGCCGTTGATCAAAAAAATATTATACCGCCCGACAGAGCCAAATCCAATTAAGGCTTATGTTGAGCGGCCTCCTCGGGCGTAAGGTTGCCGGCGTCATGAATAGCCTTTGCCGTGTTGGTGAAGATCAATATCACCATTCCCCCGACGAAGAAAACGATCAGTGCCAGAATCGCCTGCCGGTATGAGCCGGTTGTGCCGACCACTACTGCGAAAACAGCGTTCCCGATCCATGAGGTTCCTTTCTCTGAGATCTCATATAGGCCGAAGAAAGCCGATTCGCGCGATTTGGGGATCATCTGAGAGAAGAGTGATCGGGACAGTGCTTGAGTAGGGCCCAGCACCAGGCCAATGAATGCCGCCATGATCCACGCGTGCAGAAAACTCTCCAGGAAACCATATGCAAAGATCACGATCGATGACCAGATCACCAGACAGATTATGATCGTGCGTTTTGCTCCGATGACGCGGGAGACCCTTTCGAAAAACAGTGCCCCGATCAGCGCCGCAACCTGCGCAACGACAAATATCGCCAGCAGGAATGTTGAATCGCTTTCGACGCCGCGTGAGATGAAAAGTTCCTGCGAGAGAAACACCGATGAGTTCAGGATGACCGTTTGGATGCCATCATTATAAAGCAGATATCCGGCCAGGAAGAGCATGGTGTACTTCAGCCCGACAAGCTCCCGCATGGTGCGCCATAATTCAATAAACCCGACGGAAACGAGGTTACGCCCTTTTGCATCCCGATGCGGCACACGAGAACGAAGCAGCCAGAACGTTATGGCACCAAATCCGCCCCACCATAGTGACGCCGTGAGCATTGATGTGCGGACGGCGAGGCTCTGGTCCATGCCTATAAGATAGCCAAAATTTATCAGCCCAAGATTTAGAAACAGCATGATCAGCCCGCCGACGTAGCCCAGGGCATACCCATAGCTGCTGATCTTGTCACGCTTATCCTCGGTCGTAATGTCGACCAGAAACGAATTGTAAAATACGTTGGTAGCCGCAAAGCAGATGTTCGAGGTCAGCAAAAAGAGGCATCCCCACAAATAGGAGGTTCCCGTGATGAAAAACAGCAGTGAACTCGAAAAGACGCCAAAGTAGCAGAACGACGCCATCATTTTCTTCTTCCATGGTGTAAAATCTGCGATCGAGCCGAGTACCGGCAGCAGGAATATCTGCAGAAAGATCGAGGCGGCCAGGGTCGAAGGAAAAATATTATCCGAGGTGATCGATCCGAACGGTCCCAGGCTTAGGACGACGCCACCCGGGCCAACGTCAGCCTGAGCGAGCGCCGTGAGATATGGCCCCGCCAGAACAGTTACGACCGTTGTAAAGAACGCCGAATTGGCCCAATCGTACGTCAGCCAACCGAAGATCTCTCTGCGGTCATTTTTTTGGATCGTATCCGGGGCCATGGGCTTTCTATTGAGCGACTGGTTGGTTTATTCGTTCACGATAGAGCAGATAACGGCGTTTGTCTATCTGCCCGAGGTTTAATAAAGTTCATTTTCAAATATTGTTCGAGTCACTTATCATCGAACTTTGATTAGACGGACCGTTACGTTTTTATGAAGGCAATGATCCTCGCGGCCGGTTTCGGTACGCGGCTGTTTCCCCTCACCATCGACCGAACTAAGCCGGCAATCCCTTTTCTTGGAAAGCCGCTCGTCGGGTATGTTGCGGAATATATTGCGGGATTCGGGATCAATGACATCATTGTCAATCTTCATCATCAGCCCGATTCTGTCATCGCTGTGCTCGGCGACGGCAGCGATTTTGGCGTCTCGATCACCTATACCGTCGAAGAGCCGGACATCCTCGGTACCGCCGGAGCTCTCGACAATGCCCGCGAGCATCTTCAGGACGCGCCGTTTCTCATCGTCAACGGCAAGATAATCACGGACATCGATATCTCGGCCGCGGTCGAGACCCATAAACGGTCCGGTGCGCTCGCGACAATGGTCTTAAAGCCGAATATCAAACGCGAGAAATTCACCATCGTCGAAACTGACAACGGATATGTCACACGCTTTGGGCCGCACGCTGCACCGGTAAGCGAGGTGGAGCTTCGCGATACCGAGCACGCGATCGCCACACCGCTGATGTTCACGGGCATTCATATTCTTGAACCGCGCATTCTCGATATGATCACTCCGCGCGTGTATTCCGATATCGTGCCCGATGTTTATATACCGGCCCTCCGGCGGGGCGAAAAGATCGCTGCTCACATTTCAGAGGGAAACTGGTACGAATTGTCGACCATTCCACGTTATCTCGATATATCGCTCGCGATGATGGGCAGCGGCGACGTTCATTTCGGGCGTAACTGTGTGCTTGAGGGAGCGGCCAGTCTCAAAGATTCGGTGCTTTGGGATAATGTAACCGTTGGTGATCGGGCCGCACTTTACAGGACGATAGTTGCCGACGGGGTCCGCATAGAGCCGGGCGAGCACTACGAGAACGTTGCCATCGTTCGTGCGGATATGGTCCGGTCCTGCCGTGAGATCCCCGAAAAGGCGCTCCGCGGTTACGTCCAGGGCGAAAATTACATCGTTCCCCTAAATTGATCTATGCACGACGTATCTGAATTCAAGCAGCGGCTCAGCCGGTTTTTATCAGACCGCGGAGAATCGGCCGAGTCTGTCGTCCTTACGGCGGATGCCTCGACGCGCGAGTATTTCCGCATCGGATGGAAGGGCGGATCGGCAGTCGCGTGCGTTTACCCCGAGCCGTTTGACCCCGCGGTCCAGCCGTATCTCGATGTGACAAATCTATTTCGAGCCGGCGGCCTGCCTGTCGCGGAAACTCTGGACGCCGACGGCGAACTCGGCATCATTATCCAGGAAGACCTCGGCGACCGCGTACTTAGAAATGTTCTGCTCGAATCTACGGGCGATAAATACGAGAGGCTAATGAACGAAGCTATCTCGCTGATTGCTCGCATCCAGACGTTGACGGGAAAGGCTTTCGAGATGGGATCGATCGCCTCAAAGCAATCCTTTGACATCGCAAAATTGCGCTGGGAGCTTGATTTCTTCAAGGAGCATTATTTCGAAACATATCTCAACAAGCCGTTGTCGTCCGCCGACGAACAGGCTCTCAATACGGAATTCGACGAACTTGCAAAAGAACTCTCGGGCCGGGCCAGGGTGCTCTGCCATCGCGATTTTCACACGGCAAATCTGATGATCGACGCCGAAGATCGCATGAGAATAATCGACCACCAGGACGCCCGTATCGGTTCGCCGACGTATGATCTGGTCTCGCTGCTGCTCGACCGAATCACCGAACTTCCGTCGCCCGAGTGGCTCGCCGAACGTCGTCGATACTTCCTCGACGTCCGCCGCCGGCTGGGTCTATCAAAGATCGACGACGAAGAATTTGCCAACGAATTTCGCCTCCAAACCATCCAGCGTTGTCTGAAGGCAGCCGGCACCTTCTCATACCAATCCGCAGTCCGCGGCAAAGACTATTTTGTCCCGTTCATCAAACCAATGTTCGGCATCTCGCGTCGCGGGGCCGAAAGCCTAGGGCGGTTTCCGGCAATTCAGTCGATACTTTCTCGCGAGCTCGCAGGCGGAGAATAAAGCACGGATTTAGTTGCTATGGTCGTAGTCACTAGTTATGTTGTTTATTGTTGTCGAAACTATTTTTTTCGAGGAGGAAATATTCTTATGCTTGTTCGAGCGTCAAAAACCTTGCTATTTTTATTTTGCATTTTAGCACTTGTGTGTGTGACCGATGTTTTCGCGCAAAATCGGTCTGGGACTTACAACCGAAAAGATAAATTGGGTTCTGGACAACTTGTAATAACTGAAGTCAAACGCGGCCAATCGAGTTACATAAAGTTCAAGCTGAACGTAGGCAGGACGGGCAAAACGTTTGCCGAGTATTGTGTCGGAGAGTTCAAGGACAAGGCTAGGTGGCAATCGGAAAATATCGCTGAATACAATGCTGATTTTATCGAGCGCGATTCCGACGGAGAATTGGTTGGCTGCCGTTTGACTTTTGTTTTTTTTAGCAACAGCGTAATCGTAAGAGAAACCGACTGCAATGATTATCATGGCGTTATGTGTAGTTTTGAAGGAAAGTATTCGCGTCCGCCGAAAGTTACGAAGCGAAAATCTAAATGATGTGGAAACAATAAGATAATCCGATATACGCGAAACTCCGACTTCTTGTGACGTTCCGTGGTTCTCTTAAAGAGTTAGTATCAGTTTCGCGCCATGTCAACTCCGCCGGTTCCATCTCAGAGTTCATCGAATGACAGGCTATTTTCTTATTGCTGATTTACTAGGGTTCGGAAGCATCGTTCAGAATCTGTCTGAAGAATCGCTTTCGAACCGCATTGAAACTTGGGTTGAGTTGATCCAAGGCACTGCAACTAAGCTGGGAGTCCAACACGTACAACTTATATCAGACACAGTTTTCGCAGCGACCGAGTCTAGTAGCGAGGGTCTTGAAAAATTGATCAAGTTCGGGAGCACTTTACTCAACGCTGGTGTCCCTCTTTCGTTGCCAATTCGAGGCGCGATCTCTCATGGAGAATATAGTTGGGGCAAGCTGACTTATGGCAAGGCTGTAATCCGAGGACATGAGCTTGAAGCCGCTCAAGATTGGATAGGCATCGGTTGCGAGAATGCACTGCCACATTTGACGAGTGCATGGGGACGAGATTCCCTTGTTTGCTATCCGCTGCCGATGAAACGCGGAGCCATACGGCTACACCCTGTGGTTGCATGGGAAGTGCCAGAGTTTCAAGTTCTGATACGGTTTCTTAGTAGCGATGGATTAATTCGGGAAGGTGACGCCCTAGGTTGGGAACTCGGCCAAAAGTTAACAACACACTACACTTTGGCATGTATCTCCGACTCTTAGCTGGATCTGGAGGTGACGGTTCGAAGTTTTATGGATCCTTGCCGATTGAAGCGATCGAGATGAGCTTATTTCCATCTTAAGAGTAGGTAGACAGACGCATGCGATCAATCCATTTCGAAGAGCGCATGATGAACGCAAAAATATTACTTTTCCTACTATCCATGAAGGGCTGAAATTATCGCATCGTAGTTCTGACTCTGCACTTCCTCTCTCATTCAACCGTAATTCTAAACCCTCAAATAATCTCCCCGCCAATCGCGGATTGCCGTCTTTATTTCTTTCGAAGATTTTAGCTCGCCATTTAACACTCGCTCTAAAAGCTCACCGAGTTCCCTATCCGAGGCAAACCGAAGCGCAATCATCTGCCCCGTTCTAAGGATTTCGGCTCTGGCACATACGTCCGAGCCAAATAGCTCGCGATAGCGCAGACGTTCCTCGAGTCTTATCACTCGGTCCTGCGCCTTTAGCGCCTGCAGACGTGCCGCGAATGAAAGCAGGATCACGCCCAGAGTTAGCAACAGGTTCCAGATCCGATCGGCGGAAAAGTCGCGGACCAGGCCAACGATGCTCCAGATCAGCAGGATCGTGAGCAGCGGGAAGATGACAAAATGGACGAGCGGATACCACCTGACGTGGTTCGCGTATGTTTGTTGTTCACGCATAGGTTTTTAGAGTTTTGTCTTTGCCAGGGTTTCAGCCGATGACCCGGTGAAGTCCTCGCCGGGGTTAACGAATAGGTTCTGTTCAAAATTGTACTGCTTATCGTAAAGCTGCTTGTATCGGCCATTCATCACGATCAGTTCGTCATGGCTGCCGCGTTCGACGATCTCGCCGGCCTCGACGACCAGGATCTGGTCGGCACTGCGGATCGTCGACAAACGGTGGGCGATAACAAACGTCGTCCTTCCCTGTCGCAGCCGTTTTAATCCCTCCTGGATCAATGCCTCCGATTCGCTGTCGAGGCTCGACGTGGCCTCGTCGAGGATCAGTATTCGCGGATCGGCAAGCAACGCCCGGGCGATTGCAATCCGCTGCCGCTGTCCGCCCGAGAGCTTAACGCCGCGTTCACCAACAACTGTACTGTATCCGTCAGAAAACGCCTCGATAAACTCATCAGCATTGGCGATCTTGCACACCTCCTTGATCTGGTCGAGGTTTGCCTCGGGATTGGCGAAACGGATGTTGTCGAGTATCGTGCCGTCGAAAAGAAAGTTGTCCTGCAGCACGACACCGAGCCGCCTGCGATAATCCCGGAGTTTGACCGTCTGAAGGTCTTTGCCGTCGATAAGGATGCGACCTGAAGCTCCCGCAGGAACGCGGACACTCTTGTCCGCATCGCCCCCTGCGGCGAGATTTCCCCCAACTACATCCAAGGCAGCCATGCGGACAGGAGTGTCCGCGTTCCGTGTGGGCTGGATAAAATTCAGCACCAAACTCAGAATCGTCGACTTCCCCGACCCAGACGAGCCGACGAGCGCAGTCGTTGTTCCAGCCGGCGAACTAAAGCTCACGCCCTTTAACACCGGCACACCGGCATCATACTCGAAGTGAACATTTTCAAAATCGATCGTACCGTCCACCGTCGGCAGAGGCTCTTTGCCCGCATCGGTCTCGTCCTCGGTGGTCATGGCCATGACCTCGCGTATGCGATCGAGCCCGGCAAGCGCCTCGGTGATCTGCGTGCCGATCGAGGTCAGCTCGATCACAGGCATCGCCAGCAGGAATGTGAACGAGATGTACATCAGAAAATCGCCGAGCGTCATTTCGCCGCCCTGAACCGCACTGCCTCCGATCACGATCATCACGACCGCGATCGCACCGATGATAACGGACGAAAACGACGAGATCGCTGAGACTCCCGTAACCGTTTTCGCCACATTACGAAACAGCCTGTGGGCCCCGCGTGCGAATGATAATTCCTCTCTCTTTTCCGCGGTGTACGCTTTTACAATGCGGATGCCGCCGAGACTCTCGCCGAGCCTTCCCGTGACCTGCGCGGTGATCTCGCCGCGTTCGCGGAAAACAGGCCTGAGGACTTTGAAGGCGTAAAATAGAGCCCCTCCAAACAAAAGCAGCACGCCGATCGTCGCCAGCGTCAGTTGCCAGTTCAGATAAAGAAGTACGCCAACAGCGATCGTCGCGGTTACGACGCTGCCCAGTATCTGGCCGAGCCCTGT